>CAMCDF010000009.1 GCA_945873475.1 Bifidobacterium breve
GCCGTCGTGAGGATGGGTGTCATCGACGCCGCGTGCCCGAAGATGTGCACCGGGATGATCGCCTTGGTGCGCTCGGTGACCTTCTCCTCGATGAGGTCCGGGTCGATGCACGCGCCCACGGGCTCGACGTCCACGAACACGGGGGTCGCACCGTGCCGGGCGATGGCCTCGGCGGTGGCATAGAAGGTGTAGGGCGTGGTGATGACCTCATCGCCCGGCCCCACGCCGAGGGCCTGCAGGGCGATGACCAGGGCATCGGTGCCGTTGGCCACGCCCACGCAGGGGCGGTTCTCGAGGCGCTTCGACACCGACTCCTCGATGGCCCGCACGCGGGGGCCGAGGATGAAGGTGCCCGTGTCGAGTATCTCCGCGATCGCCGCATCGAGCTCGTCGCGAAGTGGCGCGTACTGCGCCCGGATGTCCATAAGCGGGATAGCCACGGCGCGCGACGTTACCAACGAAGGCGGGCGCCGGAACCCATGCCGGCGTCACCGGGGACGTCGGTCACCGGTGGGCGCGCGGCCGGGATGGTCACGGTGACGATGGTGCCGAAGCCCTCGCGTGAGGTCACCGAGGCCGATCCGCCCAGCCTCTCGGCGATGTGCTTGACGATCGAGAGCCCCAGGCCGGTGCCCCCAAGGCGCCGTGACCGCGATGGGTCGGCGCGGTAGAAGCGCTCGAACACGTGCGGCACGTCCTTCTCGGGAATGCCCAGGCCGTCGTCCTGCACCTCCACCTGAACGTCTGCGCCCGCGCGCTGCACCCTCACCGTGGCGATCGAGCCGGTGCCGGCATAGCGCACGGCGTTCTCGGCCAGGTTGCGCACCACGGTGTGGGCCATCCGGTCGGTCAGGGCCGTCCACAGGCCGTCGTGGGCATCCACCTCGAGGCGCACGCCCTGCTCCGCCGCCTCGCCCTGCAGTTCGTCCACCACCCCGTGGGCCACGGCGCCCATGTCGCTGCGCTCGCCCGATGGGTCGCCCTGCGCGGCCTCGAGCTCCGACAGGAACAGGATGTCGTCGATCAGCGCCTCGAGCCGCTCGGTCTCGAACCGCGAACGGCTGACGAAGTCGGCGCGCATGTCGGGTGGGAGATCCGGGTCCTCGAGGGCCTCCAGCATGCCGCGAAGTCCGGTGAGCGGCGTGCGCAGCTCGTGGGACACGTTGGCGACGAACTGCGACCTCAGGTCCTGGTAGGCGACGGCCTGGGTGGCGTCCTGCAGGGTCATCACGGCGCCACGCGCTCCGTCGACGACAAAGGGCACCACCTGCACGCGGAAGGTGCGGCGCCCCTCCACGAAGAGCTTCAGCTCGAAGTCGTCGTCTTCACCGCTGGCCAGCGCATCGCGCACCCGCGACGCCAGCATGTGGTCGCCGAAGGCCTCGAGCACGCCCACTCCGGTGCGCAGGAACGGGAACGCCCGCAGCGCCGCCGGGTTGATGCGATCCACCTCTGATGCAGGGCCCACCAGCACGGCGGTCATCGGCAGCGCGTCAAAGGCGGCCGAAAGGGCATCGACCTCCGGCCCGATGGCGGGTTGCTCAACCGCCGGCGCCACCTCGACCACCTCGCGGGAACGACGCAGGGCGACAATCGCAATGGCTGCGACGGCAAGCGCCACCACGGCGATGACCCATGCGAGCGCGGTCACGTCGCGCGGCGGGCGGTCACGCTACGCCGGGAACGCGTCGATCTCGGAGTGCAGCGCCCGCATCTCGGATACGAGACGATCCACCTCGCCCTCGAGGCCCGTCATGCCCTCGTGCTGGCGGTACGTGGTGTGGCCCAGCTGCTCGGCCACGGCATTCAGCTTGCGCTGCAGCATCAGCTTCTCGCCCTTGTCACGCGCGTCCTGCGCGCCCTTCTGGGCGGCGTCGGCCGTCTTGGCCGCAAGTTCCTTCGCCTTGTCGGTGAAGCCCATCGTTGGCTCCTCGGTCAGGTCCGATCCGCGCGCCACGTCCCCCATGCGATGAATGTGGCGATGATCGAGACGATCAGGGACACGATGATGCCCCACGACTGGTCCCGGATGTCCATCAGGGCGATCAGGGTGTAGATCAGCGTGACCGAGGTGAGGTACGCGGCCACGCCGCTGCCGGGCAGCCGCGGCACCTCGTAGTCGAAGGCATCGGCCAGCGACATCAACCCGGCGAAGAGGGCCGCGATGAAGGCCAGCCATACCGAATCGGCATCCCAGGCACGCCCGCCGCCCGCGCCCCACTCGAAGAACAGGCTGATGATGAAGACGCCGTTCAGGATCGCCACGGCGATGAGCCGCTCCCGGCGATCGAGTGACTTGAGGTAGTTCACGGACGTGCCTTTCTAGCCGCGTCTATCGGTGATCCAGGCCAGCGCGGCGAACAGCACCGCGCCTGCTGAGAGTCCAAGGGCGGTCCACGCCCCGTACATGATGTCCTCGCCCGCCAGCAGGAAGAGCGCCGTGTAGAACAGGCCGACCGGCATGAGGAACGTGCTGATGGCCGGCACCGGCAACGAACGGAAGCCGTCGATGCTGAGGGCGTCGAGCAGGAGCAGCGCCGATGCCACGGCCACGATCACCAGCGGCAGCCATGCGGAATCGATCAGCCCCGCTCCCGTCACGTCGCCGCCGTCTGCGCCGCCGATGCCGAACCACGGCAGGTAGAGGGCGCCGCACCACAGGCCGCCGAGGACGGCGCCAAGTATCTCGAAACGCTCGAGTGCTCCGAAGCGGGTCACGGCGGTGAGTCTACGGACACTCCCGGCGCGGTCGCGCAGGTGTTACCGGGTGTCCTGCCGGAAGACCGAGAAGGTCAGCACCAGGCCCACGACCGAGAACAGCAGCGCCAGCCACACGCCGTACGAGATGCCGTCGATCGCGAACATGAACACCAGCACGTAGAACACCAGCAACGACATCAGGTACGTGGCCACCGACGTCGGGTTCATGCGCCGTATCGGCAGGTCCATGCCCAGTGCGTCGGCCGCCATGATGCCCCCCGCGGCCAGCGCGATCAGCAGCGCGAGCGGCCATGAGCCGAGATCGGCCCCCGACCCCGAGATGGGGCCGAAGGTCTGCCACTTGAGGAACAGGGAGATGATGAACAGCAGCATGCAGACCGCCGCCCCCAGCTCCTTCTGCTCGCGCGAGATCCCCTGAAGGTCCACCGGTGCTCCTCGTACGGATTCGGACGAGAGGCCATTCGACGCCCCCGGGGGGCGTCCCTGCCTAGGGAATCGAGAAAGGCGCGTAGTGGCCGGGCACCACGACGGCCGGTGCCCGGTCGCGCACCATGCGCCACGCGGCCAGGTGCTGGTCGCGGTTCTCCAGGCCATCCGGAGCGGCCATGTCACGGAACCAGCCGGGGTCGGGGCCCAGGGTGTCGCCCGCCACGATGACCCTGGCGTCGTCGCACTCGGCCACCACGGCCACGTGCCCCGGCGCGTGCCCCGGCGTGTGGAACCACGAGAGACCCGGGCGCACCTGACCCTCGGCGCCATCCATCACCACCAGGGGGGCGTCGTCGACGATGCCCCGCTGGCGCCGGGCGTATGGGGTGTCCAGCTCATCGCGGTGCACCCACACCTCGGTGACGCCGGGCAGCTGCGGCAGGGCACTCAGGTGATCGGAGTGCAGGTGGGTCATGACCACCGTCCGGATGTCCGCCGGCTCGATGCCGCGGGCACGCAGCACGCCGTCGAGCATGTCGCCCTGGGTCTGGTAGCCCGGGTCGATGATGACGGGCTCGGGGCCCGTGAGCAGCACCGTGTTGGGCCAGGCGATCATTCCCGGCACCGCGCCCTCGAGGCGTCGATAGGCCGCGAAGGTGCCCTCGGTGCTGGCGGCCCGGGTCTCGACGACCTCGTCGCCCAGCAAACCAAGGATGATGCGATGGGCGGGCACCAGAACCTGCCACCGCCAGGGCCCACCCGCCACCGGCTAGTCGCCCCGGCGGGAGTCCGCGCCCTGCTCGGGGCGCGTGTAGCACGGGGCCTCGAGGAAGGCGCCGACGGGGTCGGGCGACCGACGCCGGAAGCGCTCCACGCGCACGCGCACGGCCTGGCGCAGGGGCGCTGCCAGCGGCGAGGCCGCGAGCCCTACGAGCCCGGCACCGATGATGACGCCGCGGCGGCGAGCGGCCATGCGGCTACTTCAGCGAAGCGAGGAACTCATCGACCGGGATGGCCGTGAGTGTCTGGAAGTGCGCGGTACCGCGCGCCGCCAGCTCGATGGACACCCGGGCGATCGTCTTCTCGTCCGGAGCATCCACGATGTTCACGAAGTCGTACGGGCCCAGGACCGCCCACTGCTGGACGACCTTGGCGCCCATCTGCTCGATCTCCTGGTTCACTTCCTTCAGACGCTGCGGGTTTGCCTTGATGGTGCCCGCGCCGTGGGGGCTGAGCGTGCTGAGCAGGATGTAGGTCGGCACCCGTCCTCCTTGGGTCCTGGCCGGTCGCGGTGAGCGTACCAGCGTGCGGTTAGGATGCCCCCATGGCAACCGGGGCCCCACTCCGCGCAGACCGCGGAACCATCCCCGCGATCGTCGCGCTCTCGTCGCTGGTGCTGGCCATCAGCGTGTTCCTCCCGTGGTACACGGCCGATGTGTCGCCGCCCTTCGCGCCCGAGGCCAGTTCGGGCTGGGACGCCAGCATGTTCGCCCGCATCGCCTTCGCGATGGCGGTCATCACCTTCATCGCCTCGGGCCTCATGTGGCTGGACGCCCGCGGTTTCCTGCCGCTCGACCAGGACATCGTGCGGGCCTTCGCCTGGACCTGCATGGTGCTGGCGCTGGCGGCGACCGCCCTCGTGGCGTGGCGCCTGGTGCGCCCGCCCGGGCCCGCGGAATTCCTGGCCCGCGACGTGGGCCTGTTCATCGCCCAGGCGGCGGCAATCGTCGCCCTGGTGGCATCGATCGGCGCCGTGCGCCCGAGGACCCAATGATCACCGTATCCCGAACCATCACCGTTCCCGTGGCACGCGACGAGGCCTTCCGGCTGGTGGCGCACTTCGGCCGCGCCTCCGAGTGGGACCCCGGCCTCGCCGAGTCGCGCCAGGAGACCCCGGGCGAGCCGGGACTCGGCACGGTGTTCCCCATCGTCGCCGAGTTCCGGGGCAAGCGGACGCCGATGAACTATGTGATCACCGAGTGGGATCCCGGCACCCTCATCGTGATCGAGGGGACCGGCGAGAAGGCCACCGCCCGCGACGAGATCCTGTTCGCCGACGGCCCCGACGGTGGAACCGCGATCACCTACACGGCGACCCTCGGCATGAAGGGCGTGCTGAAGGTGGCCGAGCCGTTCCTGAAGAGCACGTTCAACCACATGGGTGACGAGGCCGTGGCCGGCCTCGCGAGCTGGTTGGCCCGCGAGGCCGGCTAGGCGGCGTCACGCCGCGGCGCGATCCCGCGGCCGCATCACCAGGGCGTCGTCCTCGACGTCCACCTGCACGTCGTCGCCCGGCTTGATGGCGCCGGTCAGCATCTCCATCGCCAGGGGGTCCTGCACCCGCTTCTGGATGACGCGCTTGAGCGGCCGGGCCCCGTAGGCCGGGTCGTACCCCTCGTCGGCGATCCTCTCCCGGGCCTCCGGCGACAGCGTGAGGCGGATGTCCTGCTCGTCCAGCCGCTGGTCGAGACGGGCCATCTGCATGTCCACCACGCGGTCGATGTCCGACCGGTCGAGCCTGGAGAACTGCACGATCTCGTCCACGCGGTTGAGGAACTCCGGCCGGAAGTGGTCGCGCAGCGCGCCGAGCACGCGCTCGGACACGATGTCGTCGTCCAGGCCGTCCAGCATGAACTGGCTGCCGATGTTGGACGTCATGATCACCACCGTGTTGCGGAAGTCCACCACGCGCCCCTGGCCGTCGGTGAGGCGGCCGTCGTCGAGCAGCTGCAGCAGCACGTTGAAGACGTCGGGGTGGGCCTTCTCGATCTCGTCGAGCAGCAGCACCGCGTAGGGCCTGCGCCGCACGGCCTCGGTGAGCTGGCCGCCCTCCTCGAATCCGACGTATCCGGGAGGCGCGCCGATGAGGCGGGCCACCGTGTGCTTCTCCATGTACTCGCTCATGTCCACGCGCACCATCGCGCGCTCGTCGTCGAACATGAACTCGGCGAGCGCCCGGGCGAGCTCGGTCTTCCCCACGCCCGTGGGGCCGAGGAAGATGAACGAGCCGATGGGGCGGTCGGGATCGCTGAGCCCCGCGCGGGCGCGCCGCAGCGCGTTCGCGACGGCCTCGACGGCCTCGGCCTGGCCCACCACGCGCTCGTGCAGGCGGTCCTCCATGTGCACGAGCTTCTCGACCTCGCCCTCCATGAGCCTGCTCACGGGGATGCCGGTCCACGACGCCACCACCTCGGCGATGTCCTCCGAGGTGACCTCCTCCTTGAGCATGCGGTGCTCCGACTGCTTGGCGTCGAGGTCGCGCTCGGCCTCCTCGAGGCCACGCTCGAGCTCGGGGATGGTTCCGAAGCGCAGGCGCGCGGCGCCCTCGAGATCGGCCTCGCGCTCGGCGCGCTCCACCTCGGTGCGGGCGCGGTCGAGGTCGTCCTTCAGGTCGCGGATGCGCATGATGGAGGCCTTCTCCTCCTCCCACGCCGCCTTCATGCCGTCGGATTCCTCGCGCAGGTCGGCGAGCTCGCGGCCCACCCTCTCGCGGCGCTCCACCGACGCGGGGTCGGTCTCGGCCTGCAGCGCCTGCTCCTCGATCTCCAACTGGATGATGCGACGCAGCAGCACGTCGAGCTCCTCGGGAACCGAGTCGATCTCGATGCGCAGCCGGCTGGCCGACTCGTCGATGAGGTCGATGGCCTTGTCGGGCAGGAAGCGCGAGGTGATGTAGCGGTCGCTCAGCCGTGCCGCGGCCACGAGGGCCCCGTCCTGGATGCGCACGCCGTGGTGCACCTCGTAGCGCTCCTTGAGCCCGCGCAGGATCGCCACGGCGTCCTCCACCGACGGCTCGCCCACCATCACCGGCTGGAACCTGCGCTCGAGCGCGGGGTCCTTCTCGATGTACTGGCGGTACTCGTCGAGGGTGGTGGCGCCGACGGCGCGCAGCTCCCCGCGCGCCAGCATGGGCTTGAGCAGGTTCGCCGCGTCGACGGCGCCCTCCGACTTGCCCGCGCCCACGATGGTGTGGAGCTCGTCGATGAACAGGATGATCTCGCCCTCGGCGTCGGCGATCTCCTTGAGCACCGCCTTCAGGCGGTCCTCGAACTCACCGCGGTACTTCGAGCCGGCGATGAGGCTGCCGATGTCGAGCGAGATGACGCGCTTGCCGGCCAGGCCCTCGGGCACGTCGCCGTCGACGATGCGCTGGGCCAGGCCCTCCACGATGGCGGTCTTGCCCACGCCGGGCTCGCCGATGAGCACGGGGTTGTTCTTGGTACGGCGCGACAGCACCTGGATGACCCGGCGCACCTCCTCGTCGCGCCCGATGACGGGGTCGAGCTTGCCCTGCGCGGCGGCAACCGTGAGGTCGCGTCCGTACTTCTCGAGGGCCTGGTACTTCTCCTCGGGGTTCGGGTCGGTCACGCGGGCCGAGCCGCGAACCTCCCTGAGGGCGGTCATCAGCGAGTCGCGGGTGACCCCGTTCGACTCCATGGCCTGCTTCGCGGGCCCGGCCTCGCCCACCAGCGCCAGCAGCAGGTGCTCGGTGCTGATGTACTCGTCGGTGAGGGCCTCGGCCTCCTTGCCGGCGGTCCGCACCACGGCCTTGAAGACCGGCGAGAACTCGACGCTGACGCTGGCGCCGCTGACAGTGGGGCGGGCCTCGACCGCGGCCTGGGCCGCGGCGCGCAGGGCGGCCGGGTTGGCTCCGGCGCGCTCGACGATCGGCTGCACCACGCCCTCCGGCTGGTCGAGGAGCGCCAGCAGGAGGTGCTCGGGCTCGACCAGCTGGTTTCCCCGCGTCTCTGCGAGGGACTGGGCTGCCCCGAGGGCCTCGGCGGCGCGCTCAGTGGGCTTGTCTACGGACATCAGGTGGACCTCCTCGGGTCTCGCGTATCTGGATCGCGGGGCACCGGTCGGAGCCCCGCGGGAATGACCTGCTTCACGCGCACGGCGGGCGGGCCTGCCGCACGCCGCACGTGGACGATCTCTGTGGACATGGCGCGGCGGCTGGCGTCGATCGCCTGGCGGTGCTCCGCCAGGCGGGCCTCGGCCTCGCGCTCGAGGTCACGCACCCGGCGCATGGCGGCGTCGAGCTTCTGCTCGAGTTCCAGCACGCGCTCGATGCCGGCCAGGTTGAGGCCGCTCTCGCCCAGCGCCTGTATGCGGCGCAGGCGGGCGAGGTCTGCCTCGGAATAGAGGCGCGTGCGCCCCTTGGTGCGGCCGGGCTGCACAAGGCCGCGCCGCTCGTACATGCGCAGGGTCTGCGGGTGCATGCCGGCCATCTCGGCGGCGATGCCGATCATGAAGACCGGCCGGTTGTCGTCGCGCTGGGGGCTCAACGGAACAGCGCCCCCCGCGGGTCGGCCCCGTCGAGGGCGGCAAAGGCCTCGAGGGCCTCCCGCTGCTCATCGGTGAGCGACGCCGGCACCGACACCCGCAGCTTCGCCAGCAGCGAGCCCGCGCCCGATCCGTTCAGCTTGGGAGCGCCCTTGCCCGGCACCCGCAGCGTGCGGCCGTCCTGGCTGCCCGCCGGCACGGTGATCTTCACCCTGCCGTCGAGCGTGGGAACCTCGATCTTCGCGCCGAGCGCGGCCTCCGCGAACGTGACCGGAACCTCCACCACGAGGTCGTCGCCCTTGCGGGTGAACACGGGGCTCGGCATGACGCGGGTGATCACGTGCAGGTCGCCGGCCGGGCCACCGCGCATGCCGGCGCCACCCTTGCCCTTCAGCTTGATGCGGGTGCCGTCCTTCGCGCCGGACGGTATGCGCACGCGAATGCGTCGCTCGGCCGACCGCACGCCGGTACCCCGGCAGTCGGTGCAGGGGTCCTCGATGAGGGTTCCCGCGCCACCGCAGTCGGGACAGGCCTCGGGAATCGAGAAACCCCCGATGTCACGGCCCACCTGGCCCCGCCCCTCGCACGTGACGCACAGGCGCGGGCTGGTGCCGGGCTTCGCCCCGGTGCCCGCGCACGTGGCGCAGGCCTCGGTCTTCTCGAGGGTCACCGGCACCTCGGCGCCGGACATCGCCTGGTCGAACGACAGCGTCACCTCGACCTCGAGGTCCTGACCCCGCCGGGCGCCGCCCGACGGGCCGCGACCACCCGACCGACGCCCGCCGCCGCCGGCGCCGCCGAACATCGAGCCGAAGATGTCGCCGAGATCGCCGAAGCCGGCGGCACCGCCGCCCCGGCCGCCCGCGCCGCCGAAGCCCCCGCCCATGCGGGCGTACTGGCGCTCGGCGTCGTACTCACGACGCTTGTCGGCGTCGGAGAGCACGTCGTGGGCGTGCGAGACCTCCTTGAACCGCTCCTCCGCGGAGGGGTCATCGGGGTTGGCGTCCGGGTGGTACTTGCGTGCCAGCGCGCGGTAGGCCTTCTTGATGGCCTCGTCGTCCGCATTCTCCGGAACGCCGAGGACCGCATAGAGGTCCTTGTCGTTCAGCTCCCTCCTCCTCCCTGTGACACCACCACGCGCGCAGGCCGGATGACCGCGTCGGACATCCGGTAGCCGCGCTCCACCACGGCGACCACGGCACCCTCGGGGTGCTGCGGCGACGCCATGCCCTGCACGGCCTCGTGCACGGTGGGGTCGAACATCTGGCCCTCGGCGGGGATCTCCTCCACGCCCCGGACGGTCAGCAGTGCGCCCAGCTGCTGGCGCACCATGTCGACGCCGGCGACGATGCCGCCGGCTGACTCGTCGCCCGCGGCCACCAGGGCCTCGAGCGCGCGCTCGAGGTTGTCGAGCACGGGCAGCAACTCGGACACCAGCTCGCGCACGCCGGCCTCGGCCAGCAGCGGTCGCTCGCGGTCCACGCGCTTGCGGTAGTTGTCGAAGTCGGCCCGGGTGCGCTGGAGCTGGTCGAGGTAGTCGTCCCGCTCGGCGCTCACCCGCGCCAGTTCATCGTTGGACTGGTCTGCGCCGGTCCCGTCAGGGCCCGGGGCACCCGCCTCGTGGGCGGGCACCTCGGGCTCCTCCGGGGCGACGTCGGTGTCGGTGTGGTCGGTCAACGGGTATCCCCTAGGCCTTCTGGGCCGGCTCGTCCTCGTCGATGACCTCGTAGTCGGCGTCCTCCACCGTCTCCTCGCCGGCGTCACCCGCGCCCTGCTGCTCTGCGGCAGCGCGCTGGTACACCTGCTCGGACACCTTGTGCAGGGCCTCCGTCACCTTCTCGGTCGCGGCCTCGATGGACGCCGCGTCCTCTCCCGACTGGCTCGCGCGAGCCGCCTGGATGGCCGACTCGAGCTCTGCCTTCAGGGCCTCGTCGACCTTGTCGCCGTGGTCCTTCAGCTGGCGCTCGGCCTCGTTCACCCGGGCCTCGCCCTGGTTGCGGGCGTCGGCCAGCGCGCGCAGGCGCTTGTCCTCGTCGGCGTGCGACTCGGCCTCGTCCACCATCTGCTTGACCTCGTCGTCCGACAGGCCGGACGAGCTCTTGATCTCGATCTTCTGCTCGTTGCCCGTGCCGCGGTCCTTCGCCGACACGTGCACGATGCCGTTGGCGTCGATGTCGAACGTGACCTCGATCTGGGGCACGCCGCTCGGCGCCGACGGGATGCCGGTCAGGTTGAAGCGGCCCAGCGTGCGGTTGAACGAGGCCATCTCGCGCTCGCCCTGCAGAACGTGGATCTCCACCTGGCTCTGGTTGTCCTCGGCCGTCGAGAAGACCTCGCTCTTCTTGGTCGGGATGGTGGTGTTGCGCTCGATGAGCCGCGTGAACACGCCGCCCTTGGTCTCGATCCCCAGCGACAGCGGGGTGACGTCGAGCAGCAGCACGTCCTTGACCTCACCGGCCAGCACACCCGCCTGGATGGCTGCGCCCACGGCCACGACCTCGTCCGGGTTCACACCCTTGTGCGGGTCCTTGCCCGTGAGCTCCTTCACGCGCTCCTGCACGGCGGGCATGCGGGTCATGCCGCCCACGAGCACCACGTGCTCGATGTCGGTGCCCGAGACGCCGGCGTCCTCGAGGGCCTGCTTGGTGGGGCCCTCCAGCCGCTGGAGCAGGTCGTGCGTGAGCTCCTCGAACTTGGCGCGGGAGAGCGACAGGTCGAGGTGCTTGGGACCCGAGGCGTCGGCCGTGATGAACGGCAGGTTCATCTGCGCGGTCGTGGTGGTCGACAGCTCGATCTTGGCCTTCTCGGCCGCCTCGTACAGGCGCTGGAGCGCCATGGCGTCCTGGCTCAGGTCGATGCCCTGGCTCGCCTTGAACTCCGCCACCATCCAGTCGACGACGGCCTTGTCGAAGTTGTCGCCACCCAGGTGGTTGTCGCCGTTGGTCGACTTCACCTGGAAGACGCCGTCGCCGATCTCGAGGATCGACACGTCGAACGTGCCGCCGCCCAGATCGAAGACCAGGATCGTCTGCTCGGTCTCCTTGTCGAGCCCGTAGGCCAGCGCGGCCGCGGTGGGCTCGTTGATGATGCGCTTGACCTCGAGGCCGGCGATGGTGCCGGCGTCCTTCGTGGCCTGGCGCTGCGCGTCGTTGAAGTACGCGGGCACGGTGATGACCGCGCCGTCGACGTCCTCGCCCAGGAACGCCTCGGCGTCCTGCTTGAGCTTCTGGAGGATCATCGCGCTGATCTCCTGCGGCGACCACTCCTTGTCGCCCGCCTTCACGCGCACGTCGCCGCTGGGGCCGGGGACGACCTCGTACGGGACGATGGTCTGCTCCTCGGACACCTCGTTGGTGTCGCGCCCCATGAAGCGCTTGACGCTGAACACGGTGTTCTGCGGGTTGGTCACGGCCTGGCGGCGCGCGACGGCGCCCACGAGGCGCTCACCCGACGGCGTGAACGCGACGACCGACGGGGTCGTGCGACCGCCCTCCGCGTTGGGGATGACCTCGGGCTCGCCGCCCGTGAGCACGGCCATGGCCGAGTTGGTGGTACCGAGATCGATGCCGATCGTCTTACCCATGAAAAGTGTTGCCTCCTGCGATTGCGTGGATCGAATACGCTCGGTATCCAACAACATGAGTCGCTTCGTATCAAGTCATTTGCGTTAGGAGACAGTAAGGAGTGAGACGCCCCTCACCCCGGTGACAGGCACCGGGTCCACAGACGCGAAAGGGCCCGCTAAGCGGGCCCTTTCATCCTTCTCGAGCGCTCCGCGTGACGGAGCGTGCGTGTTGTGTGCGGCCTACAGGAGGCCGGCGGGCGGGCCATCCTGCTCGCGCTTGCGGCCGAAGCCGGTGCGCTGCAGCAGTGCCCAGCCAGCGGGCAGCAGTGCCGCGGCGATGGCGATCTTCACGAGGTCGCCCAGGATGAACGGCTGCACGCCCAGCTCGTAGGCCTGGCCGAGCCCGAGGGTCACGCCATCACCCGCGGGCGACCAGCTGGCCAGCCACGGCACGCCGATGGCGTAGATGATGACGTTGCCCAGCAGCAGCACGCCGATCATGGGCACCACGCGGCGGTCGGCCCCGCGCTCGCAGAGCCAGCCCACGGCGGCGGCGGCGAGGATGAAGCCGATGATGTAGCCGCCAGTGGCGCCGGTGATGATGTCCCAGCCGCCCGACTGGTCGCTGAAGATCGGGGCGCCCAGCGCGCCGATGGCGAAGTACAGCGCCAGCGACAGGGCGCCGCGCCAGGCCCCGAGCATTCCGCCGACCAGCAGCACGGCGAGGGTCTGGCCGGTGAACGGCACCGGGTACCAGGGGATCGCGACCTGAGCGAGCAACGACACCAGCGCGGTGCCGGCGAGGACGAGGACGATGTCGCGGAAGAGCGTGGTCGATCGGCTCTGCCCGCGGGGCACGACCCGGTCCACGATCGTCCCATAGCGCACTGCGTGCATTCGGCGGAACTCCTTGGGGAATACGACTGTCACGGTGATGCTACCCGTGGCGTGACACAAGGGGACCGCCGGGCCTGTGGAATACACTTCACGTGTGGCTACTGAGTCTGCAGGCGGTATTGGCGGCGGCATCGACCAGCTCCGCAATGGGCTGATCGAGGTCGCCAGCGTCATCGTGGGCCAGGTGGAGCGCGCGGTGGACGCCTGGGAGACCCAGGACCACGCCGAGGCCGCGCAGGTCGTGGCCGGCGACGACGAGGTGGACTTCCGCTGCAAGGAACTCGAGCGCCTGGCGTTCGACCTCGTGCTGCTGCAGGCGCCCAAGGCCCACGACCTCCGCCTTATCCACGCCGGGCTCATCATCACCGTGGCGCTGGAGCGCGTGGGCGACCTCGCCGTGGCCATCGCCCGGCGGGTGGAGGCCATGGAGCCATCGCGACCGATCCCCGAGGTTGACGCCCTGCTCAAGCGCATGGAGCCCCGGGCAATCAGCTCGCTATCGCAGTCGGTGCAGGCCTTCGCCCGCGAGGACACCGGACTGGCCATCGTCGCCCGGGCCGACGCCCGCGGCGTGCAGGACCTTCTCGAGGGGGTCATGCAGGCGGCATCGCACCACACCGCCGATCAGGACAGCGCCCCGTGGCTGGCCAACGCCGTACTGCTGGCACGGCACATGGAGCGGGTGTCCAACAACGCGGCCGAGATCGCCGGCCGCGTGCGGTTCGTCGCCGAGGGCGGCGACCCGGTCTAGCCCCCCGGGGCGCGCGGGCCGTAGCCCACGCACCCCAGACGGATGGGGCGTCAGCCGTTCACGGTGCCACTGACCGTGCAGGACCCCGCGCCGCCATTGGCCCCGAGCGATGTCAGGTTGGTGGCCATCGAGAGCTCCGCGGTGAACGAGGTGCCGTCCGGACCCATGCCGCCGCCGTCGAGCACGTGAATCGCCGACTCGCCGGTGGCGTTGTTACTGAACTGGCCAACCGTGGCCGCGGCACCCGCGCCAAGGTTCACGCCGGCCGTCGAGCCCTCAGTGCCGGTGGTGGCGTTGGTCCACTGGTAGGTCTCGCCCTGCACCGATGCGCCCGCCTGCGCATTCGCCATCTGCACGGTCACGGTGTCCTTGCCACCGGTGTTGATGGCGCACTGCGCAGTGAGGGTCCAGTTGCCGGACGTCAGCAGCGTCGCGGTCTGACCCGCCGTCATCCTGGTCGGTTTGATGTACCCGGCCATCTTCGCCGGCGTGATCGCCCCGTTGGCGATCTGGGCAGTTGTCCATCCCTGGCCTGAACCGGTCACCTTGCTGAGGGGCGTCACGCCATTGGCGCCGGTGTTGGCGGCGTCGCTCTGCGTGGTGCGCACTGGCGCCAGGTAGTTGAGGGCGGAGTTCGAGCGCCTCACAGCGGCCTGCGAGATGCGCTGGTTGATCAGCAGCTGCTGGCCGGTGGTGTTGGCGTTCTCGGTGGCGGCGGTGCCGGAAGCTACGAGCACGGCGGCCGTGCCGAGGACTGCCGCCGATGCGATGGCAAACGGATAGAGCTTCATGGAGAGGCCTCCCTGGTCGGATGTTCGGGCCGATCACCACGGTAGGCCGCCCATCGGGAAACCCCGACCTCCCTTACAGAATCATTGCCGCCGCTGAGGGGAACCCCCTGCACACGCCGGGAAGAGGCGCGCCAGTGATACCGTGCGCCACCTATGAGCGCACCCACCCGTCTCGAAAACGCCCTGCGAGAGGGACGATTCGCCGTCACCAGCGAGATCGGTCCCCCCAAGAGCGCCGACCCGTCCGTGATCGCCGAGAAGGCGCGCCTGCTCGGCCCGGTGACCGACGCGGTGAACATCACCGACAACCAGACGGCGCAGTCGCGCATGTGCCCCTTGGCATCGGGCCGCATCGCACTCGACAACGGCGCCGAGCCCGTCATGCAGATGACCGTGCGCGACCGCAACCGCATGGCGCTCACCAGCGACATCCTGGGCGCGTCCGCCCTGGGCATCCACAACACCCTCTGCATGAGCGGCGACCCCATCCACATCGGCAACCACCCCGACGCCGCCGTGGTGAACGACATCGACACCATGTCGCTGCTGCGCCTGCAGGCATCGCTGCGCAACGGCCGCTTCATGAACGAGGCCGAGGAGGAGCTGGCCGGCGAGCCGCCACACCTGGTGATCGGCGCCACAGCCCATCCCGCAGCCGACGACCCCGACGTGGAGATCTCGAAGATCCGCGCCAAGATGGAGGCCGGGGCCGACTTCTTCCAGACCCAGCTGGTCTACGAGCCCGAGCGCGTCGCCCAGTTCATGAGCCGCCTCGAGGCCGCCGACCTGCCCGCCATGCCGAAGCTGCTCATCGGCGTGGGGCCGTTCAAGCACCTGCGCATGGCCGAGCACATGCGCGACAAGGTGTGGGGGGTCACCGTGCCCGACGCGCTGATCACGCGCATGGAGCAGGCCGACGACGAGGGCGAGACCGGCATGGAGATCTGCGTTGAGGTCATCCAGGCGCTGCGCGAGATCCCCGGCGTGGCCGGCGTGCACGTGATGGCCATCGCCTGGGAGTCGTCGGTGCCGGAGATCCTCTCGCGCGCTGGCTTGGTGCCCGCCGCGCGGTAGGAGGCCCGGCCCCGGCCATGCGTCGCCGGCGCCGCGCCCTTGGACGACGGCGAGTCGTTCCCGGTCTCATCGGGTGCCCCACGCTACGATTACTGCCGTGATCCGAACTCGAACGGCACTCAGCCTCGCGGTCATCCTCGCGGCCACATCCGTCGCCAGTGCGGCCACGGTGCCGCGCGACGGCGTATGGGCGGGCACGGAGGCCACCCTGTTCTGCATCGAGGGCAACGATTGTGACGCCACCCAGAACCTGGGCTACACCGTCATCCGCGATCGCAGGCCGCGCGCCACCACGTACCAGATGATGCTTCGATGCCGGTCCCGCGAGTCCGGCGCGCGCTTCGACGTCGCGTTCGCGGGGAAGAACCCCACGCGCGGGCAGATCATTCCCTCGCGCGGCGTGCTGCGGGTGACATCGGACCAGGCGGACACCGGGCTGAGCGGGCGCGTCGCCAGCGTGACGGCAACCTTCAACTTCGCCCGCCGGGGCATGCCCCAACTCCAGCTGACAGCAGAGCTCAACTCCGCCACCGAAGCCTGCACCGGCCGCGCGGACATCCCGCTTCGCCGGGGCCCACTTCCCCGCCGCTAGGCGTCGTCCAGCAGGTCCCTCCGGTCGGCGAGCCCGACGGGCGTGTTGCCCTCCGCACCCGCTGAGCGGGCCTCAGCGCACCAGCGTGAAGTCGCGCAGTCGCATGGTCGCCGTGGGGTTCTGCGAACCCCGGCGACTCACGGGAAGCGCTGATTCCAGCCCGATGCGCAGGTAGCGCGTGCCCGCCAGGTTGCGCAGCCCCCTGAGGGGCAGCTCCACCTGCTGCACGCCCGGCGCCAGCACCAGGTAGCGGGCGTTGAGGTAGTGCCCTCCGGGAGTCACCACGAGGCGCCACGGCTGGTCTGCCCGTCCCGCATTGCGCAGGTCGACGGTCATCCTGAGCGCGCGCCATCCCGACCAGTTGGCCTTGGGCCTCTCCGCGCCCACGAAGTCGCGGATGATCTCCGGGGCGATGATGTTGCCGTTGTTGATCTCGCGGCCGTTGGGCTGGTACCGGCGGTTGACCGTGGCCACGATGTAATCGCGCACCACCCTCACCTTCGCCGGACGCGCCCGCGCGCGCCAGCCGCGCAATTCGGCAGCCGATGCGAAAAGCGGGCGCTCGGTACGGCGGCGAAGGGCGATGGGGGCCAGGGTCACCGACCTGCCCGCAGCAGCCCGCAGGACTGCCCGCGTGATCGTGCGTGAGCGCCGGTCCACCTTGCCCTCGCGATCGCGGCTGACCACCACCTGGGTCCGCGCGGCCGTGAGCCCCCGGATGCGGAATCGGCCGCGGGCGTCGGTGACCACGCGCAGGCCGGCGGCCCGCACCGTGGCACCGCGAACGGCGCGACCGCGGTGGGTCACCCGCCCGGTCACGGTGGTGCCCGGGCGACCCGCCAGGCGGTCCACCAACCACGATCGCAACGCGCCGAACTCACCGGGATCGGTGGTGACCACCGGCAGGTACGGCGGCCGGTTGTAGTCGCTGCACGGGGTGAAGCCCGTGTTGCGTCCCGAGTAGGGCGCGGCGGTGGCCGCGGCAAGGCGGGCGGCCGCAGCGGGATCACGGGCCTTCAGGGCCGCGATGAGCGAGGCGTCCTCCAGACCGTCGCGCACCGCCACCACGCGCAGCGATCGCTGGAGGGGTCGCGACAGGTCGCCGCTGGGGTACAGCAGGCTGCCCTCGCCGTTGCCGCCGACCTCGCGTCCGCCGCCGCCGCACTGATCGGGCTTGGTCACGTGGCTCAGTCCCCACGGCTGCGACCGCGGGTCACGGGGGCCACCACCTTCGCGCCAGGCGGTGAGCGCCCAGTAGAAGGTGCCCTGCACGTCCATCTCCTCGGCCAGCCACCCCATCACGCGCGGCTCGGCGAGCGACTTGTCGATCAGGACATTGGGCGTGTACCGCTGGGTGTCCGAGCCGTACACGTACCACCACGTGCCCCTGCCCTCGGCACGCAGCTGGTCCATGCGCGTGCGGTGCAGGTAGTAGTTCCAGAGGGTCGGGGCCCAGATGTCCACCGACCCGCCCATGGCTGCCCTCGCGGCATCGGTGGGCGCCTCGGTCACCATCACCCGCGCAGGAGCGGTCGCATCGCGCAGCTGCTGCGCCGCCCGGGCCACCACCGGGTATTCGTCCTCGTTCGGCTCGTCCACGGGAAGCGAGAACAGCGGCCTGCCCAGGCTGCGGTAGGCGCCCGACAGGCTCGATGCCCATGCGGGGCGCCGGGGGTCGGTGTACTCGCGGTCGGTGATGGTCGCGTACAGCGGCAGGTACGGCATCTCCAGCATGGGGAATCCCAGGGCTGCCCCCGCGGCCAGGCGCGCGCCCGGCGCACCGCTCCAGTCGCCCACCCAGGTTGCGCCGTTGATGGCCGGGGCGCTGCCCGGCACCTGGCTGGGGCTGATTCCGTGTGCCCGCAGCATCGGCAGCGAGTGCGATGCCAGCCCCGCCTGCAGTCGGGTGTCGCTCTCGGTCACGCCGTAGAGGCGCGCGATGGACGCCACGTCGAGGCGGCCGACGAACGGCCGTCGGTCACGATCGACGGCCACCGGCAGCACCTCGAGGGTCAGGGCCACCGCTCCCATCGGGCCGAAGTCCACCTGCCCCTCGTAACGGCCGGGCGCCTGGCCGGCGGGCACGTCGACCTCCACCAGCATTCCGCGCGTCTCGCCGCCCGCGAGCGATGCCGACTGGCCGGGGGCGAGGTCGGTGAGGGGGTCCGGGTAGCGATCGGACACCAGCCGGTCCACGCCGGTCGACGTGCGCGTGACCGGCACGTAGTCCACCACGCTCACGCGCACCCGCGAGGCGTCGATGGCGCCAGGGCCGGCAAGGCGGGACACCCGGGGAGTGACTGTCACCGGGCCATCGGGCCGAAGGGCCACGATCTGCCCCTCCACCTCGCCCTGCCCTGCCGCGATCTCGATGAGGCCGCGCGCATCGACGGGCGCGGTGGACGAGGGGAGAATCGTCTCGTTCGGGTCGAGCACCCAGGGTGTCGGCGCAGCCCCCAGCAGCGAGGGAACGGCGAGGGCCGCGGTCATCGTGAGGATCGTGATGGCGCGGCGCATGCATCGAGCGTAGGCCTGCCGACCGCCCGGTGCTGCTACTCGGGTTCCGGTTCCCCGGTAGTGGCGATGTCGATGGCGTCCTCTGCCAGCACGATGACGGTGGTTGTCCACAGCACGTCATCTGCCGGGTCCTCCGGCATGGGGCCCTGCGCCATACGCCGCACGGCGGCCAGGGCCGCGGGCGGCGCCGGAACGTCGAGGTCGCCAATGGCCTCGCGGGCCCAGGCGCGTATCTCGTCGTCGCCGGTCGCCCGGGCAAGGCGTGGGGTCGCGGCCTCCGCCGACGTCGCGGCATCGGCGTAGTCGGCGATCTCCGGCGCGAAGTCCTCGGGGTCGAGGTCGAGGAGGTCGATGACGATGCGCCCGGTGGTGGTGGCAAGGGCCACCAGGGCCTCCGGGCGGTCGGGGTCGGTGCCCTGCGTGCCGGCGAGGGCCTCGAGCCGATCGAGCGCGCGTGCCCGCGCGGCGGCCAGGTCGAGGCCCGCGCGCTCGGCCAGCGCGAGGGCAAGCGGGTTGTAGGGGTCGGCGTCGGCCGCGAACTCCTCCGCAACCGCCAGCGACCGGTCGTCGCCGGCGTCGTCAGGGCGGTCGGCGCGCGACAGGGCCGTGGCCATCGGCCCCTGCAGCACCGGCCACTGCGCCGTGGCCACCTGGCGGATGAGGGCGTCCACCTCGCTGTGGTCCGGCGCACCGGCACCGATCGCTGCGGCCAGCTCGGTGGCCTCGGGCCCCAGCAGGCCGCGCGGGAACGCCAGGCCGGTCATGACGATGACCCGGCGCATCGCCGCCATGTCGCGTTCGGCGCTCATGGCAGCACCACCTCATGCTCAATGGCCCCGAGCCGGTCGATCTCGATGCGCACGATGTCTCCGGGCGCGAGGAACCGCATGGGCTCCATGCCCACCCCGACCCCGGACGGCGTGCCGGTGGTGATCACGTCGCCGGGCTCCAGCGGGAAGACCTGCGACGCGTACGACACCAGCTCGGCCACCGGGAAGATCATGTCGGCGGTGCTGGTGTCCTGCCGCAGCTCGCCGTTGACCCACGTGCGGATGCGCATGTCCTGCGGATCGCCGGCCTCATCGGCCGAGGTGATCCACGGACCCATCGGCATGAATCCCCACCCGCTCTTCGCGCGGATCCACTGGGGCTCGGACTTCTGGCGGTTCCGGGCGCTGACGTCGTCAACCACCATGTAGCCGAACACGTGGTCGAGCGCGCGCTCGGGAGGCACCCGGTGCGCTGTGTGGCCGATCACCACTCCCAGCTCGCCCTCGTAGTCGAGGCGGCGCGTCCAGTCGGGGTGCACCACGGGCCCCTGAGGCCTGTTCACCGTGCCGCGCATCTTGGCGAACAGCACGGGTTCGTCGGGGGGCGGCTTGCCGGTCTCGGCCGCGTGGGCCCGGTAGTTGAGGCCGATGCCGAGGGCATTGCCGGGAATGACCGGGGCCTCCAGCACCACCGACGACAGCGGCAGGGGGTCGCCCGCCGGCACGGGCGGCGCACCGGCGATGACGTCGATCGACGACGACGCGGCCAGCGGCACCACCATGTCGCCCTCGACCAGGCCGGGGAGGGGGCCGTCGGATCCCTGGAACGAGCACACGCGCATCGGTCGCTATCCTAGGCGCCGACCTCACGAGGAAGGCACCACATCCCCACCAGGACCGATGACGCCCCGGGCGACGGCACCCCGGAAGCCCGGAAGAAGTTCTCAGACGCCGCCAGGTCCTTCGCCGATCCGCTCGTGAGGGTCCTGGTGCGCGCGGGCGTGACCCCCAACGCGATCACCGTGTTCGGCTTCGTGCTGGCCGTCGCCACGGCCGTGCTCGCGGGATTCGAGATGTGGATCATCGCGGGCGTCGTGTTCGTCATCGGATCGCTCAGCGACATGTTCGACGGCTCGGTCGCCCGGATGAGCGGCAAGGCCACGCGATTCGGCGCATTCCTCGACTCCAACCTCGACCGCTTCGGCGAGGGCCTGGTGCTGGGGGGCATCGGCGTGGCCATGGCCACCGAGGCCCGCACGTGGGCCGTGGCGATGACGTTCCTGGCGCTGGCGGGCTCATTCCTGGTCTCGTACACCCGCGCCCGGGCCGAGGGGCTGGGAGTCGACTCCAACAAGGGCGGGCTGTTCAGCCGCACCGAGCGCCTCGTGCTGGTGGGCGCCGCGCTGTTCCTGGGGGGCTGGGGCATCACCATCGAGGTCGTCATGACGATCCTCGCCGTGGGCACTATCGTCACCTTCGTGCAGCGGCTTTTCTACGTACACTCCGTGCTTCGGGACGCCGACGGGCCCCCGGAAGCCAGGTAATCGACGGGGGAGACCCGAACTCGTGAGCAAGACCGTCAACGTCGCCATCATCGGCGTGGGCAACTGTGCCTCGTCATTCGTGCAGGGCGTCCAGTTCTACAAGGACGCCGGCAAGGACGACTTCGTCCCCGGCCTCATGCACTCCGTGCTCGGCGGCTACCACGTGAAGGACATCAACTTCACGGCGGCGATCGACATCGACTCGCGCAAGGTCGGCACCGACCTGTCCGACGCCATCTTCAGCGAGCCCAACAACACGATGAAGTTCTCGGACGTCCCGAAGACGGGCGTCACCGTGATGCGGGGCATGACCCACGACGGGCTCGGCAAGTACCTGTCGGAGGTCATCGAGAAGGCTCCCGGCGAGACCGCCGACATCACGGGGCTCCTCAAGGAGACCAAGACCGACGTGGTGGTGTCGTACCTCCCCGTGGGCTCGGAGCAGGCCACCAAGTGGTACGTCGAGCACATCCTGGCCGCCGGCTGCGGCTTCGTGAACTGCGTGCCCGTCTTCATCGGCCGCGAGCACTACTGGCAGGAGCGCTTCCGCGAGGCCGGAGCCCCCATCGTGGGTGACGACATCAAGAGCCAGGTGGGCGCCACCATCGTGCACCGCCAGCTCGTGCGCCTCATGCGCGAGCGCGGCGTGCGCCTCAAGCACACCACGCAGCTCAACTTCGGCGGCAACACCGACTTCCTGAACATGCTCGAGCGCGAGCGCCTGGAGTCGAAGAAGATCAGCAAGACCAACGCGGTCACCTCGATGCTCGACTACGAGATGGACCCGAAGGACATCCACATCGGGCCGTCCGACTACGTGCCGTGGCTCACGGACCGCAAGTGGGCGCACATCCGGCTCGAGGGGCAGGCCTTCGGCGACGTGCCGCTCAACATCGAGCTCAAGCTCGAGGTGTGGGACTCCCCGAACTCCGCGGGCGTGGTCATCGACGCCGTGCGCTGCTGCAAGCTGGCGCTCGACCGCGGCATCTCGGGAACCCTCGAGGGGCCCTCGGCCTACTTCATGAAGAGCCCGCCCGTCCAGCACCCGGACGACGTCGCCCGCGAGATGACCGAGTCGTTCATCAGCGGCGCGAGCGACGCCGCCCTCCCCAGGTAGGCAGCGGCACGCGGTGAGCGACTCACCGCTTCGCATCGCGCTGGTGTCGCCCCACGCGTTCCCTCCCGGGGACGACGTGGGGCGCGCCGTCGCGGCCGAGGCAGAGGCCCTGGCCCGGCGCGGCCACGCGGTGACGGTGCTCGCGCCCGGCAAGGGCCGTCAGGCGGCAGATGCCGGTCGGCGGCGCATCGAGGCGCTGGAGGCCGGCGACGCAGACGCCGTGGCCGCCGAGCCCGGCGGGCCACCCCTCGTGGTGGCCACCTCGCGGGCGCTGCGCAAGAGCACCAAGGGCACGGGGCGCCGTCTCGGCGGGCCGATCGACTCGGCGTCCGGCCTCGAGATCGCCCTGGGCCTGGGCGGGTTCGACGTGGCCCACCTGCACGAGCCCCTGGCGCCATCGCCCGCCCTGGCGGCGCTGCGCCATGCCACCGGAGTGCGCGCGGTCACCTTCCACCGCACCGCACCCCTGGCCGGCGTCGCGTTCGTGCGCCCCCTCGTGGACCGGGCCCTGGCCCAGGCCGACCTTCGCATTGCGCTGTCGGGCGCCGCGCGCCATGTGCTCGCGGGCGTGCTGCCGGGCGAGTACGAGGTGGTGCCCGAGGGAATCGACCCCACGCTGGTGCCGCGGGCCACCGGCAACGACGGCATCGTCATCGTGGCCCGCGATCGCGATCGCACCGGCCTGCGCTTCGTGCTTCGGGCACTGATCGGTACCGATCCCCTTCTCACGGGCCCCATCACGGTCATCGGCCCGCCCGACGCCCCGCAGCGCACGCGCGCGGCGGTGCCCAAGGCCCTGCGCGAGCGGGTGTCGGTGGTGCCCGACGCCGGTGGCACGTCGCGCGCCGAGGCGCTCGGGCGCGGGCGCATCGCACTGTTCCCCACGGGCGACGAGGCCGGCACCCCGGTGCTGCGCGAGGCCATGGCGGCGGGCCTGTGCGTGCTGGCCGCACGCTGCCCCGAGGCAGACGAGGCGCTGGGCGCCGATGGGGGCATGACCCTGCCGCCGTTCAGCGCCGAGGCCTGGGCAGATGCCATCGCCGGGTGCCTCGGCAACCCGGCACGCGTGGCCATGTTCGGTGCCGAGGCCGAGCGCCGCGGGCGTGCCCGCACATGGGACGACGTGGCGGCCGACCTCGAGGGGCTCTACCGCGCCGTGGCCGCGCGGCCGGAGGGCGCTGACGGCATCGCGGTCGAGGCTCCGGTCTTCGCCGACCTCCGGGTGCGCACCGGCCCGGGCCTGGGGCCGCGGGAGATCGTTCAGGCGGCGCTCGAGCGCGACATCCGCATCGTGGCCGTGGCGGCCCCCGGCGGAATCGAGCCGGCGCTCGAGGTGCACCGCGTCGCGCCGGACCGCCTGCAGGTCATCGTGGGGCAGGAGATCGACACCCGCGAGGGCGTCGTCGTCGGACTCTTCCTCACCCACTCGGTACCCGACGGGCTGTCACTCGAGGATTCCCTCCGGCGGGTGCGGGACCAGGGCGGCATCACGGTCATCCCGCACCCCGAGTCGGCGGCAGCGCCGCCGGCCGAGGCACTTCGCGCGGTCGGCGACCTCATCGACTGCCACGAGGGGCTCACCCCGGCCCGGGCCGCCGCGCATGCAACGGAGGCGGCGCTGCTGCTGCAGCGCGCAGGCCTCGTGGTGACCGCGGGCAGCGGGGCCGCCGCACCGGCAGAGGTCGGCACGGCCGGAATGCTGATGCGCCCGTTCGCCGGGCCGGAGCAGTTCATGCAGGCGCTGGGCGACGCCCGGCCGGTGCGTCGGCGGCGCGGCCTTCGCGGTCGCGGGGCGCGTTCCTCGCGGCGCGCGTCGCAGCAGACGACATAGGTTGCAACGCTCGCTGCGCGCTCCGGGCAGGAAGGCCATGCGCGCAGGACGAAACGTGATGCGCTGATGAGCGCCGAGTCACCCGCCACCCCAGAGCCCGGACCCCGCGAGAGCAGGGCCGTGCCCCGCATCGAGGACGCCTATCTCGACAAGGCGATCCGCGAGATGCACCTGCTCGAGGAGCGCATGGACGCCTGCCTGGGCTGCCAGGCCGGCGGCACCTTCCCCGTGAAGGCATCCGGATCACCGACGGCCGACATCATGCTGGTGAAGTGGCAGTCGTCGCTGTCGGAGCGCCAGGAGGGCGTGTCGTTCTACGGCCGCTCCGGAGAGGCCATCCGCCGCAGCGTCGAGCGCCTGCAGGTGGACCCCTCATCGCTCTATGGCACTCTGGTGCTGAAGTGCCCGCACGCAGACCCCTCTGCGCCCATGGGCGACGAGCTCGAGTGGCTGGCCGAGGAGATCCGCATCGTGCGCCCGCGCCTGCTGGTGGTGATGGGCGACCGCAGCATCGGGGCGGTGGACGCACTGAACTTCCCCATGGCCGAATCGCTTCCCGTGGAGCAGGGCGTGGTCACCCGGTGGACCCCCGCGATCGAGGCCCTCGTCACCCCGGACATCGACGACTCGCTCGACGAGCAGGACGCCAAGCGCCGCTTCTGGGCCGCATTCCGGGCCATGGGCGATTGGTACGCGGCCGAGCCGCCCTGGTAGCCCGACCGGCGCGCCACCCCCCGTACGCGTTGCGCCGGCCTCGCCATCCGGTAAGAATCTTTCCATGAGACTCCCCCTCCGCCTTATCGCCGCGACCTCCGCAGTCGCCATGGCCATCACCGTCGCCGGCTGCGGCGGGTCCGACTCCGCCTCGGCGCCCGATGGGGCGGCCGAGACCGTCGCTGCCGAGACCACCGCATCGGGCTCGGATGCCGAGGGCAACCTCGCTGGATTCATGAAGGACATCGGCGCCGAACTCAACGCGTACTGGGCATCCGATTGGGGCCCTGGCTGGAAGGACGCGGTGGTCAAGGTGCCCGAGGAGTCCGCCGGCACCGCGTGCGGAACCATCAGCGCCGCGGGAACGGGGCCCGCCTACTGCGGCGCCGACAACACCATGGTGCTGCCGGTGGCCTTCTTCCGCGACCAGATCGTCGGCGCAGACGAAGACCTCAACAACGACGCCGCAGTGGCCGCCATCCTCGGACACGAGTTCGGGCACCACATCCAGTCGATTTCGGGCGTTGGTGAGGCCGTGAGCGAGGCGCAGGCCGAGATTCCCGACTTCGCCAACATGCTGTCAGTGGCCAATGAGCTGCACGCCGACTGCCTGATGGGCATCTGGATGTCGTCGGTGGACGACGAGAAGCGCCTGGAGCCCGGCGACCTCGACGAGGCACTCGCCACGCTCGAGAAGATCGGCGACGACAAGCTCTCGGAGAGCGCCGGGGTCGAGGCCGATGCGGCGACCTTCGACCACGGCACCGCAGAGCAGCGCCAGGTCTGGTTCGGCGTGGGCTTCGAGACCCAGGACGTCGAGGCGTGCACGAAGGTGTATGACGACCTCGAGGACGGCACGCTGGCCGAGGAACTGCAGGCGGGCGCCGACGCGGCCAACGCGTCGACCACCGACTGACCTACTGCCGGGTGAAGCGGGCGACGGCCTCGATGTGGGGCGTCTGCGGGAACATGTCGACGGGGCGTACCCACTCCAGGCGGTAGCCGCCGTCAACGAACCGTCGGGCATTGTCG
>CAMCDF010000010.1 GCA_945873475.1 Bifidobacterium breve
CCAGTGTGGCTGATCGTCCTCTCAGACCAGCTACGGATCGTCGCCTTGGTGGGCCATTACCCCAACCAACTAGCTAATCCGGCGCGGGCCCATCCCAGAGCGGAGGCCGAAGCTACCATTTGGCGGCTCCACTTATGCGGAGACGCATCATGCGGTATTAGCCCGAGTTTCCTCGGGTTGTCCCGCTCTCTGGGGCAGGTTGCCCACGTGTTACTCACCCGTTCGCCACTGTACTTACCCCGAAGGGCTTTCTCGTTCGACTTGCATGTGTTAAGCACGCCGCCAGCGTTCGTCCTGAGCCAGGATCAAACTCTCCATGACAAATGCAGATCACGCCGGCCATCCGAAGATGTCCCGCGTGAAACTTGGAAGAGTCCCGCCATCACGAGGATGGACGGGCTCCTGGTCTCGCGTCACGCATCGGCATCACGCCGAGCGCAACGGTTGACGGGTCCGTATTCCTTTCCTTGGCCATCTCTCCCTCACGTCAGAAGACGCGGGAAGATGATGCGCGCTGTTCAGTTTTCAAGGATCGGGCCCCGGACGGGACTCTCCTCCACTCAAGGCGCTCAAAAGCGACGCCGGCCGGCTGGCCGTCACGTACGCCGCAGAATCGCGGTCCCAGGATGTGAAGGAACATGGACACGAATGCCCACCGGCCTCAAGGCCGGACTCCGGATTATGACAAAACCGGGGACCGGGCACAAGGCCTTGGGCCCGAGGTACTTCAGCGCCGAAACGCCCCTCGGACCGGACGGGGATACTGACGATCGGCCCCCCCGAAAGCAAGGGGTACGGTCGCGCCAAAACCCCGCTATTAGCGATAATGCTGTACGGGAAAGGGCAGTTCGGCGTCAGCCAGAGACGCGAATGCGGGCGAACCGCTTCTTCCCGGCCCTTACTACCCGTCCGTCGAGGGCGGCGGCGTCCACATCGATGTCGGACACCACGTCCCCATCGGCACTCACGCCCCCCTGCTGCAGCATGCGTCGGGCCTCACTGCGCGAGCCCACGCCCAGCTCGTCCACGAGAAGGGCCGGCATGTGCACGGCCCCCGCAGGCACGCTGACCTCACGTACCTCATCCGGCGCCTTGCGATCCTTGAACAGGCGGTCGAAGTGGGCCTCGGCGGCCTCTCCCGCTCCCGCGCCGTGGAAGCGGTCGGCCACCAGGCGGCCCAGGCGGCGCTTCTCGTCGTTCGGGTGCCCTGTGGGCCCTGGCTCGCCGGGGAACAGCAGCTCGTAGAACTCGGGCATCTGGGCGTCGGGCACGCTCATGACCTTGCCGAACTGCTCCTCGGGCGCTTCCGTGACCCCGATGTAGTTGCCGGTCGACTTGCTCATGCGCCTCACGCCATCGGTGCCGGGGAGGATCGGCAGGGTCATGGCCACCTGCGGCCGCTTCCCATAGGCCTGCTGCACCTCCCGGCCAAGCATGAGGTTGAACAGCTGGTCCGTTCCGCCCAGCTCGACATCCGCATCCAGCATCACCGAGTCATACGCCTGCATCAGCGGATACAGCAGCTCGAGAACGGAGATGGGGCGGTCCTCGTCCATGCGCTCGGCGAAGTCGCGCCTGCGCAGCAGCTGGTTCACGGTGGTGCTGGCCGCCAGCCTGAACAGCGGCTCCAGGCCCATGTCGGCGAACCACTCACCGTTGCGCCGAACCTCGGTGCGCTCGGGATCGAGGATCTTGAACGCCTGCGCCTGGTAGGTCTCGGCATTCGCCTCGATCTCGTCTGCCGACAACATCGGGCGGGTCGACGACCTGCCCGAGGGGTCGCCCACCCTGGCGGTCCAGTCGCCGATGATCAACACCGCGGTGTGGCCTGCATCCTGGAACTCCCGCAGCTTGCCAAGCACCACCGCATGCCCCAGGTGGATGTCGGGTGCGGTGGGGTCGACACCCAGCTTCACCCGCAACCGGTCGCCCTTGGCCAGGCGCTCTTCCAGTTGCCCGGGGGGCTGCACATCCACGGCGCGCGCGAGGAGAGGGTCGGTGCTCATGCGGCGATGCTCCTGGGGATCGGACGGGAGAGAAATCGCGATTCGCGGGCCACCATACGCCACGGCAGGTCCGTGGCCTGCGATATGCCGATGCGCGGCACCCGTGCCACCTCAGGCGTGGCGCGCCTTCGCCCCACATGCAGGCCGGCGTCGCCCAGCGGAAGACCGTCGAGATCCCCGGTGATGCCCAGGGCCTGCGTGAGCCGCCCGGGGCCGGCGCAGAGCAGGCGATCATCGGCCACCCCGCGCCGCTCGCGCATGGCATCGAGGCCGTGGCTGGGCTCGATGGCCCGGATGAGCACCGCGGCCCCCGTGCCCTCTGCCTCCGTCACCAGGTTGAGGCACCAGTGGATGCCGTAGGTCATGTACACGTACACCGTCCCCGGCGGCCCGAACATCGACCGGCATCGGGGGGTCTCACCCCGGAATGAGTGCGACGCCGGGTCGCGCTGGCCGTAGGCCTCGGCCTCCACCACGATGCCGCCGCAGCCCCCGTACGAGATCTCGCACCCGATGATGTCCTCGGCCACCACCTCGGGCGGTCGATCGAAGAACGCCCGGCCGACGGCGCGGGCGCGACCGCTCACCAGCCCGCCACCCGCTGGTCGATGAGGTCGATCTGGTCGAGCACCCGCTGGCGCGCGGTGCCACCGGGCACATCCTTGGCCTCCACCGATGCCAGCGCGGTGAGGTCGGGCACGGTGACGTCGCCAAGGCCGGCGGCAGCGAGGTCATCAGGCGAGGCACCCGCCAGCCCGACGCCACGGTCGGAGCACACGCGCACCAGCGCACCCACGGCCTCATGCGCGCGGCGGAAGGGCCAGCCCTCGCGCACCAGGTGGTCGGCCAGGTCGGTGGCGGCCAGGAAGCCCTCCTCCGCGGCCGCGTTCATGGCGTCGGCCCGGAAGTCGGCGGTGGCCACCATTCCGGTCATCGCCGGCAGCAGCAGGTCGAGGGTGTCCGCGGCGTCGAACACGTAGTGCTTGTCGTCCTGGAGGTCCTTGTTGTACGCGAGGGGCAACCCCGCGGTTGCGCCGAGCAGCCCCGAGAGGTCGGCAGACAACCGGGCGGCCTTCCCGCGCGCGAGCTCGGCGGCATCGGGGTTCTTCTTCTGCGGAAGCATCGACGACCCCGACGCATAGGCGTCGTCGAGCACCACGAACCCGACTTCCTCGGACGACCACCACACGAACTCCGCGCCCAGGCGCGACAGGTGCACGCCCAGTTGCGCGGCGAACGACAGGTAGTCCACCAGCGCGTCACGGCTGCCCACGGCGTCCATGCTGTTGGGGGTGATTCGTGCGAACCCCAGCTCGGCCGCCGTTGCGTCGCGGTCGATGGCGAACCCGCTGCCGGCCAGCGCACCGCTACCCAGGGGGCTCTCCCCCGCCGCGTCCATGGCGAACTGCAGGCGGGTCTGGTCGCGCACCAGCATCCATGCGTAGGCCAGCAGGTGGTGGGCCAGGCGCACCGGCTGGGCACGCTGCAGGTGGGTGTAGCCGGGCACGAGGGTGTCCACGTGCTCGCGGGCGCGGTCCACCAGCGCGCGCACCAGGTCGGCCAGGGCCTGCTGCTGCGACTCCGCGCGGCCCCTCACCCACAGGAGGGTGTCGGTGATCACCTGGTCGTTGCGGCTGCGGCCCGTGTGCAGGCGTCGTCCGGCGTCGCCCGCGATCTCGGTGAGGCGGCGCTCAACCGCCGTGTGGATGTCCTCATCACCGGGCTGGAATGCGAACGTGCCGGCCTCGAGCTCGGCCTCCACCTGCGCCAGACCGGCATCGATGGCCTCTGCGTCGGCCCGGGGGATGATGCCCTGCGCCCCGAGCATGCGGGCATGTGCCCGCGAACCCCGGATGTCCTCCCGCCACATGCGCTGGTCAACAGGCAACGAGGCATTGAGTGCATCGAACGCCTCGGCTGACGTGCCGGAGAACCGGCCGCCCCACAGCCGCGACGTGGGCTCGCTCATGCCGCCCCCGCCCCCACGGGGCCGGGCGCACCGGCCCGCTCGGCCTGGATGGCCCGCTGCATGGCATCGCACACCCGGTCGACCTGCTCCTCGGTGATCTCGCAGAAGAAGGGCAGCGCGATGGTGGATGCGCTGATGGCCTCGGTGATGGGCAGCTCTCCCGGACCATGTCCGTGGGCCTCGCGGTAGTACGGCTGCAGGTGGATGCACGGCAGGTACGGCTTGGCGGCGATGCCCTCGGCCTCGAGGCGGCCGATGATGGCGTCGCGGTCGAGGTCTGCATCGAGACGCGGCGCGTACACGAACCACGAGCGCCGCTGCGGGCCCTCGTACATGGTTGTCACGCCGTCCACCTGCGCCATGCGGTCCTGATACCAGCCGGCGGCACGCGCGCGGGCATCCTGCATCCAGTCGAGCCGCTCGATCTGGGCCACGCCGATGGCAGCGTGAACGTCTGAGAGCCGGTAGTTGAAGCCCAGCCGCGAGTGCACCAGCCAGGCGCCGTCGTCGGAGCGCCCCTGGTTCGTGAGGCTCTTCAGCTGCCGGTAGAGGTCGTCGTCGTCGGTGAAGATGACCCCACCCTCGGCGGTGGTGAGCTGCTTGTTGGCGTAGAAGCCGTACACGGCGGGGTGCCCGAAGGTGCCGAGCTTCTTCCCGTCGTAGTCGCCGTCGATCGACTGGCAGGCATCCTCAACCAGCGCAAGGCCGTGGCGCTGGGCGATGTCGATGAGGGCCGGAAGCTCAGCCGGGTAGCCGAAGATGTCCACGATGAGGATCGCCTTGGTGCGGGGCGTGATGGCGGCCTCGACCGCGGCGGGGTCCATGTTGAACGTGAGGGGATCGACGTCGGCGAACACCGGCGTGGCACCCGTGTAGAGGATGACGTTGGCCGATGCCACGAACGAGAACGACGAGGTGATGACCTCATCGCCCGGACCGATGCCCATCGCGTGCAGGCAGCAGTGCAGCCCCGCGGTGCCCGACGAGCACGCCACGGCGTGCCGCGTGCCGATGCGATCGGCCCACATCTGCTCGAAGCGCGTGACCGTGGGCCCCAGCGACAGCTGGCGCGACGCCAGGACCTCATCCACCAACTCGCGCTCGCGGTCGCCGATGACCGGGCGCGCGAGGGGGATCGGCTCGTTCGCGCTCACGCCCCCTTGGCCCCGGCGGTGCTGGGCACGCCCGCGCGGCGCACGCCGTAGTCGAGGCTGTCGACCAGGGCGTCCCACGACGCAGCGATGACGTTCTGGTTCACGCCCATCGTCGACCACGTGCGGGTTCCATCGGTGGAGTCGATCAGCACCCGGGTGGTGGCGTCGGTGCCGTGCCCCTCGTCGAGGATGCGCACCTTGAAGTTGACCAGCGAGATGCGGTCGATCTCGGGCACCCGCCCGCCCAGGGCCTGGCGCAGTGCCTTGTCGAGCGCGTTCACGGGGCCGTTGCCCTCGGCGGTGGCCACAAGGCGCTCGCCGTCGTGGTGCAGGCGCACAGTGGCCTCGGTCACCACGTGGCCGGTCTCGTCACGCTCGGTGATGACGCGGAATGACTCGAGCGCGAACACCGGCTCGTGCACTCCTGCCTCACGCTCGAGGAGGATCGTGAACGACGCGTCGGCCACCTCGAAGTGGTAGCCCTCGTGCTCGAGTTCCTTGATGCGCGCGAGGATGCGCGGCGCCAGGTCGGCGTCGGCCTCCACGTCGATGCCCGCCTCGCGGGCGCGCTCGAGCACCACGTGCCGGCCTGAGAGCTCGCTGACCTTCATGCCGCGCTCGTTGCCCACCAGCGACGGATCGATGTGCTCGAACGTGCGGGGATCGGACACCATGCCGGCCACGTGCATGCCGCCCTTGTGCGCGAAGGCGTTCGCGCCCACGTACGGGGCCCAGGCATCGGGCGGCAGGTTGGCGGTCTCGGCAGCCCAGTGCGACAGGCGCGTGAGCTCCTCGAGCCCACCCGGTCGCAGAACGTCGAAGCCCATCTTCAGCGCCAGCGACGGCGCGATGGAGATGAGGTTGGCGTTGCCGCAGCGCTCGCCCCAGCCGTTGATGGTGCCCTGCACCTGGCGGGCCCCCTGCTGCACGGCCACCAGCGAATTGGCCACGGCGCACTCGGCGTCGTTGTGGGTGTGGATGCCGATGCGGGCGTCGGGCAGGGCCGCCACGACCTCGCCGGCGATTCGCTCGACATCCATCGGCAGCGTGGCGCCGTTGGTGTCGCACAGCACCAGCCACGACGCGCCGTTGGCGTGCGCGGCGCGCAGGCACTCGATTGCGTAGTCGGGGTGCTCGCCGTAGGCGTCGAAGAAGTGCTCGGCGTCGTAGAAGACGTCCTTGCCCTCTGCCAGCAGGAACGCCACCGACTCGCCGATCATCGCGAGGTTCTCCTCGCGCGAGACCTTCGTGACCTTCTTCAGGTGGAGGTCCCACGTCTTGCCCACGATGGTGGACACCGGCGCGAAGCACTCCACCATGATGCGCAGGCCCGGGTCCTGGTCGGGAGCCGTGTCGCGGCGGCGGGTCATCCCGAAGGCCGCGATGCGGGTGTCGCCAAGGTCCTCGCGCTCGAGCAGGTCGAACAGCTGGGAGTCCTTGGGGTTGGACGACGGGAACCCGGCCTCGACGACGTCCATGCCGATGTCGGCCAGGCGCAGGGCCACCTGCAGCTGCTCCCCCACCGACAGGCTCATGCCCTCGCGCTGCATGCCATCGCGCAGGGTGGTGTCGTAGAGGAGGATGCGTTCCATCAGGCGGCGGGGGTCGGTGCCGTGACGTAGTCGAGCCAGTGCGCCCAGCGGGCATCCCGGCCGTGGACGGCGTCCTCGAACACGTGCTGCACGCGCTTGGTGATGGGACCGGGCGGGCCGATCACGTGGTCGTCGACCGAGCGGATGGGGCACACCTCGGCGGCGGTACCGGTGACGAACACCTCATCCGCGTTGTAGAGCTCGGCGCGCGCGAGGTCGCGCTCGACCACCGGGTAGCCCTCGGCCGCGGCGATCTCCATGATCGAGTCACGGGTGATGCCCTCGAGGATCGACGCCGACAGCGGCGGAGTGCTGATGACCCCGTTCTTGACGATGAAGATGTTCTCGCCCGAGCCGTCGGCCACCATGCCCTGATCGTTCAGCAGGATGGCCTCGGCGTAGCCGGCCTTGTGGGTCTCGATCTTCGCGAGGATCGAGTTGAGGTATTGGCCGCCGGCCTTGGCCGTGGCCGGAATCGTGTTGTTGCCGATGCGCCGCCACGAGGCGATCTTGGCGTCGATGCCGTTCTGCAGGCCGTCCTCGCCCAGGTACGCGCCCCAGAACCAGGCCGCAACGCTCACGTCGACCGGGGCGTCGAGTGGGAAGAGACCCATCACGCCGTAGCCGCGCAGCACGATGGGCCGGATGTAGCACGCACCAAGGTGGTTGCCGCTGATGGTGGAGTGCACCGCCTGGCGCATCTCCTCGCGCGAGTACGGCACCTCCATGAAGTACTGGGCCGCCGAGCGCTCGAGGCGGGCAAGGTGGTCGTCGAGGCGGAACACGGCGGTGCCGCCCTCGGCGTCGTATGCCCGGATGCCCTCGAAGACGGACGAGCCGTAGTGCAGGCCATGCGACAGCACGTGGACCTTGGCGTCATGCCAATCCACGAGCGTCCCGTTCATCCAGATCTTCTCGGCTTCCTGCATGCCCTGCTACCCCTCCGGGTCGGCGTGTGCCCCCTGCGGGACGTTCCGGTCAGTCTAGCCCGCTGCGGAGATGAGCAGTTCGCCCATCTCATGGGTGGAGCAGCTGCCACCCAGGTCGCGGGTGCTGTGCCCCATGCCCAGCACCTGATCCACGGCCGTCTCGATGGCCGCGGCTGCGTGCGGGGCGTCCAGCGAGTACCGCAGCATCATCGCCGCTGACAGGCAGGTGGCGATGGGGTTGGCAATGCCCAGGTCGGCGATGTCGGGCGCCGATCCGTGCACGGGCTCGTACAGGCCCGGCCCGTGCCCGCCCAGACTGGCCGACGGCAGCAGCCCGATGGAGCCCGAGATCATCGCCGCCTCGTCCGACAGGATGTCGCCGAAGAGGTTCTCGGTGACGATGACATCGAAGTCGGACGGCCGGCTGACCAGCTGCATGGCGGCGTTGTCCACGAGCATGTGCTCCAGCTCCACATCGGGATGCTCGGCGGCCACGCGGATGACCTCATCGCGCCACAGGCGCGAGCTCTCGAGCACGTTGGCCTTGTCGACCGACGTCACCTTGCCCCGGCGCGCGATGGCCGACTCGAAGGCGACCTCGGCCACGCGGCGGATCTCCTGCCGGCTGTAGGTGCAGGTGTCGTAGGCCGAATCACCCTCGCGCCCGCTCTTGCCGAAGTAGATGCCGCCCGTGAGCTCGCGCACCACCAGCAGGTCGGTGCCCTCGATGCGCTCGGTGCGCAGCGGGCTGCTCTCGTACAGCGAGGGGATGGGCTTGACCGGCCGCAGGTTTGCGAACAGCCCCATGCCGGCGCGAAGCGCCAGCAGGGCCTGCTCGGGGCGGGGGTCGTCGGGGTTCGTGGTGTCCCACTTGGGGCCGCCCACGGCTCCCAGCAGCACGGCGTCGGATGCCTGGCAGGCCTCCAGCACGCCGTCCGGCAGTGGCTTGCCGTAGGTGTCGATTGCGCATCCGCCAACGGCGTGCGACTCCCAGTCGACCTCGATGCCGTCGAGCTTCGCGACGTGATCGATCAGGCGACGGGCCTCCCCCACCACCTCGGGTCCGATGCCGTCACCCGGCAGCAGTACGACCTTGACCTCGCGCATTGGCGTTCCTTCCGTGGTTTGGGGCCGGCCTAGAGCAGGACCGAGGTGTTGGGGCCCTGGCGCTCGCGCGAGGCCTCATAGGCGTCGATGTCGTCGCCCTTCAGCAGGGTGAGCCCGATGTCGTCCCAGCCGTTCAGCAGGCGGTCACGCACGCTGTCCTCGATGTGGAACTCCACCGTGCGGCCGTCCGGGAACGCCACCACGCACTCCTCCAGGTCCACCGTCATCTCGGCGCCCGGCTGGTCGATGGCCTCCTGCAGGATGGTGCGCACGTCGTCCTCGGGGAGGACGACCGGCAGCATGCCGATCTTGGTGCAGTTGGTGCGGAAGATGTCGGCGAACGACGGCGCGATGACGACGTCGAACCCGTAGTCCTGGATTGCCCACGGGGCGTGCTCGCGTGATGAGCCGCAGCCGAAGTTGCGGCCGGCCACGAGGATGCGCGCGCCTTCGTACTCGGGCCGGTCGAGGATGTAGAAGTCCTCGTGCTTCCAGTCGAAGAACAGGAACTCGCCGAATCCCGTGCGCTCCACGCGCTTCAGGAACTGCTTCGGGATGATCTGGTCGGTGTCGACGTCGGCCCGGTCGAGCGGGGCCACCTTCGACTTGACGATGGTGATGGGCTCCATGATGGCCTCCCCTATGCGCCCGCGAGGGCGGCGTCGAAGGTGCGGACGTCCACGAGGTGCCCGGTGATGGCCGCGGCTGCGGCCATGGCGGGGCTCACCAGGTGGGTGCGGCCGCCCTTGCCCTGACGGCCCTCGAAGTTGCGGTTGCTGGTGCTGGCGCAGCGCTCGCCCGGCTCGAGGATGTCGGGGTTCATGCCAAGGCACATCGAGCAGCCCGCGTCGCGCCACTCGAACCCGGCCGCGCTGAACACGCGGTCGAGCCCCTCCTCCTCGGCCTGGGCCTTCACGGCCATGGAGCCGGGAACGACCATGGCGCGCATGCCGTCCTTCACCGTGTGCCCCTGAACCACCTCGGCGGCGGCCCGGAGGTCTTCTATGCGACCGTTGGTGCACGAGCCCAGGAACACCGTGTCGATGGCGATGTCCTCCATGGCCTCGCCCCCGTGCAGCCCCATGTACTCGAGCGAGCGGCGCACGGCCTCCTGGTCGGTGGGGTCGTCGTACTGCTCGGGCGTGGGTACGCGGCCCGTGATGGGCGTCACCATGCCGGGCGTGGTGCCCCAGGTCACCTGCGGCGCCAGCGAGGGCACGTCGACGTCCATCTCGCGGTCGAACTGGGCGTCGGGGTCAGACGGCAACTCGCGCCAGGCCTCGACGGCAGCGGCGAAGTCGTCGGGGGCTGCCATGCGGCCCTCGACGTAGGCGAAGGTGGTGTCGTCGGGCGCAACCATGCCGGCACGCGCGCCACCCTCGATGGACATGTTGCACACGGTCATGCGGCCCTCCATGGTGAGGCCGCGGATCGCCGACCCGGCGTACTCCACCACGTGGCCCTGCGCGCCCGACACGCCCATCTGGCCGATTGCGCCCAGGATGAGGTCCTTGGCCACCACGCCGCGCGGCAGCTCGCCGTCGAAGTTGATGCGCATGGTGCGGGGCATGCCCTGCGGCAGGGTCTGCGTGGCCAGCACGTGCTCGACCTCGCTGGTGCCGATGCCGAACGCCAGGGCGCCGAAGGCCCCGTGCGTGGATGTGTGGCTGTCGCCGCACACGATGGTCATGCCGGGCTGGGTGAAGCCCAGTTCCGGGCCGATCACGTGCACGATGCCCTGCCGCGGGCTGGTGAGGGAGAACAGCGGAATGCCGAACTCCTTCGCGTTGCGCTCGAGGGCCTCCACCTGCAGGCGCGACAGCTCGTCCTCGATGCCCCGCTCGCGCCCGATGGTGGGCACGTTGTGGTCGGCGGTGGCCAGCGTGCGGTCCGGGCGGCGCACGGGGCGGCCGGCCATGCGCAGGCCGTCGAAGGCCTGCGGCGACGTGACCTCGTGCACCAGGTGCAGGTCGATGTAGAGGATCGCCGGGCCCTCGGGGCCCTCGGGGACGACCTCGTGGAGGTCCCACACCTTCCGGAACAGGGTCTTGCCCACTGCCAACTCCTCCGTGGTCTCTCCGGCCGGCGGCTACACGCCGCTCTCGGCCATCCTCTCGGTTGAATCAGGGTTCCTGCTCGCCGTCACGGCCCGAAGGTACGCGATGGCGCTGGCCTCGAGCACGTCCGGAGACACGCCCTGGCCCGTGAAGTTGCGGCCGCCGATCTCGCACAGCACCCGGGCCTCGCCCAGCGCATCGGGGCCGTCGGTGACGGCCGAGACCGAGTACTCGAGCAGCGTGCCCGACGATCCCACGGCGGCGTCGATGGCCCCGATCAGCGCGGCCACCGGGCCATCACCGTTGCCCTCGCCCTCGTATTCGGTGCCGTCGGTGCCGCGCACGGTCACGCGCGCGGTGGCCCGGGCGCCCGACTCACCCGAGAAGGCGATCTCGCGCAGCTCGAGTGCGTGCTCGGGGTCCACGCGCATCTCGTCCTCCATCAGCGCCTCGAGGTCCATGGCGGTGAGCTCGCCCTTGCGGTCGGCCACCTCCTTGAAGCGCGTGAAGGCCTCGTTCAGGGCGTCCTTGTCGAGCTCGTAGCCCAGGTCGGTGAGCGCCTGGCGCAGCGCGTGCCGGCCCGAGTGCTTGCCCAGCACCAGCTCGCTCTTCATGAGCCCCACGCTCTGGGCGTCCATGATCTCGTAGGTGAGCGGGTTCGCCAGCACCCCGTGCTGGTGGATACCCGCCTCGTGCGCGAACGCGTTGCGCCCCACCACGGCCTTGTTGGGCTGGATCTCGTAACCGGTCAGGCGGCTGACCATGCGGCTGCTGCGGGTGATCTCGGGGGTCTCGATGCCCGACCACAGCCCCCCCAGGTCCTCTGCGCGCGTGCGCAGGATCATCGCCATCTCCTCGAGGCTGGCGTTGCCCGCGCGCTCGCCGATGCCGTTCACGCACACCTCCACCTGCCGGGCACCCACCTCGAGGCCCGCCAGGGAGTTGGCCACGGCCAAGCCGAGGTCGTTGTGGCAGTGCACCGACAGCGTCACGCCCTCCAGCGACGGCGTGCGCTCGTACAGCTCCAGCAGGAAGCGCTGGAACTCGGTGGGCATCGTGTAGCCCACGGTGTCGGGGATGTTGATGGTGGTGGCGCCCTCGGCGATGGCCGCGCCGATGACCTCGGCCACGAAGGCCGGGTCGGAGCGCGTGGCGTCCTCGCACGAGAACTCGACGTCGGGCGAGAGCGAGCATGCCTGGCGCACCGCATCGGTGGCCGTGGCCAGCACCTGCGCCCGGTCCATGCGCAGCTTGTGCGCCATGTGGATGTCCGACGTGGCGATGAAGGTGTGGATGCGCGGCTTCCTGGCGTCGCGCACGCCCTGCCATGCCACGGCGATGTCCTTCTCGTTCGCGCGGGCCAGTGCGGCGATCGTGGGGCCCTCCACCTCACGCGCAACGGCCTGAACACCCTCCAGGTCGCCGGGCGACGAAATGGGGAAGCCGGCCTCGATGACGTCCACCCCGAGGCGCGCCAGCTGCTGCGCGATCTCCACCTTCTCCCTCAGGTTCAGGTGAATGCGCGGGGACTGCTCCCCATCGCGAAGGGTCGTATCGAAGAACTTGACGCGCTTGGCGTCGTCACGGCTGGCATCGTCGGCCGGCACGGGGGCTTCCTCCTGGCTCGTGTGGACTGATCCGAGTGCCGGGCGCATCCCGGCGTGGGTGTCGGTTCGCTCCCCCTACCGGGGGAGGAGCAGAAGGGCGCCCAGCGTGCCGCGAATGGCCAGGAGGTTCATGTTCGCGGTGGCGCTCATCGTGATGAAGCGTAGCGCACGGCTGGTTTCACGGCCAGCGCACACTCCCGGCGCCTAGACGTCGAGGTCGACGAACCAGACGTTGGCATCGCATCCCGCCGCGATGGCGGCCTGGGCCTCTGGGGGCACCGGTGAGTCGACCGTCACGCCCATGGTGGCCTGGCCATCCAATGAGCGACCCACGGCCATCGAGGCGATGTTGATGCCCTCCGCAGCCATCGTGGTGCCGACCGTGCCGATCTTGCCGGGGGTGTCCGCGTAGCGCAGGATGCCCACATGCGGGGCCAGTTCGAGCTCGATCGACTGTCCAAGCACCTCGACCAGGCGCGGGCGCGACGTGCTGCCCACGGTGGTGCCGGCAACCGATGCGTCGCCGATGGTCACCTTGAGGCGGCTGGTGTAGTCGCGCGACACCGACGTGGCCGAGTCGCTCCACTCGATGCCGCGCTCGCGGGCGCGATCGGCGGCGTTCACCATGTTGACGGTCTCCACCGTGTGGCCCGACAGCGCCCCGGCCAGTACCGCCGTGACCAGCAGGCGGATGTCGTGCTCGGCGATCTCACCCTCGCACGTGACCTCGATGGAGCCCTCGATGCCCCCTGCGATGCCGGCGGCCAGGCGACCCAGGTGGCCCGCAAGCGGCAGGAAGGGGCCCACCGTGGCCATGGTCTCGGCGGAGACCACCGGGATGTTCACGGCGCTGGTGACCACGCCGCCGGTGAGGGCGGCAGCCACCTGCTCGGCGCAGGCGATTCCCGCGCGCTCCTGGGCCTCGCCCGTGGATGCGCCCAGGTGCGGCGTGACGATGATGCCCGGCACGCCGAAGTAGGGGCTCTCGGTGGCGGGCTCGTCGGGGAACACGTCGATGGCCGCCCCGGCCACGGTGCCGGCCTCGATTGCGGCCACGAGGTCCTCGGCCACGATCAGGTCGCCACGGGCGTCGTTGATGATGCGCACGCCGGCACGCATCTTCCCGAGCGAGTCGGCATTGATGAAGCCGCGGGTCTCGGGCGTGGATGCCACGTGCAGGGTGATGAAGTCGCACTGCGGGTAGATCTCGTCGAGGGAGTCCATCTTCTCGACGCCCATCTCGCGGTAGCGGGCGTCGGCCACGAAGGGGTCGTACGCCACCACGCGCATTCCCAGCCCAAGGGCGCGCTCCGCCACCAGCTGGCCGATGTTGCCGAAGCCGATGACCCCCAGCGTCTTGCCGGTGACCTCGATGCCGCCGAACTTCGAGCGCTCCCAGCGGCCGTCGACCAGCGCCATGTGCGCCTGGGGGATGTTGCGGGCCTGCGCGAGCATGAGCGCGATGGCGTGCTCGGCCGCCGACACGGCGTTGGACCCCGCGGCGTTGACCACCACGATGCCGCGCTCGGTGGCCGCCGGAACATCCACGTTGTCCACGCCAGTGCCCGCGCGCCCGATCACCCGCAGGCGCAGGGCCTGGGCGATGAGGGCGGCGGTCACCTTGGTGGCGCTGCGAACCACGAGGGCGTCGTAGGGCGCGATCTTCGCGGCCAGCTCATCAGCCGACCACTCCAGCTCGACATCCACCTCGCCCACGGAGCGGAGCACGTCGATGCCCCCCTCCGCGATCTTCTCGGTGACGAGGATGCGCGGACGGTCACTCATATGCGATGGGGCTCCCGGCTCAGAACTCGGTGTCGATCCAGTCCATCATGCCGCGGAGCTTCTTGCCGGTCACCTCGATGGGGTGGTTGGCCTGGGCCTCCGCGGTGGCGTTGAAGTTCGGGAGGCCCGCCTTGTACTCGGCGATCCACTCCCTGGCGAACTCACCGCTCTGGATCTCGGACAGGATCTTGCGCATCTCGGCGCGGGTGTCATCGGTGATGATGCGCTTGCCGCGGGTGAGGTCGCCGTACTCGGCCGTGTTCGAGATGGAGTACCGCATGCCGGCGATGCCCTTCTCGTACATGAGGTCGACGATCAGCTTGACCTCGTGCAGGCACTCGAAGTACGCGAGCTCCGGCGGGTAGCCGGCCTCGGTGAGGGTGTCGAAGCCCGCGCGCACGAGCTCGGTGAGCCCGCCGCACAGCACGACCTGCTCGCCGAAGAGGTCCGACTCGCACTCGTCGCGGAAGGTGGTGGGGATCACACCTGCGCGCGTGCAGCCGATGCCCTTGGCGTACGCACGCACCAGGGCGTCCGCGTTACCGGTGGCGTCAACCTCGACGGCCATGAGGCCGGGCACGCCCTTGCCCTCGGTGTACTGGCGACGCACCAGGTGGCCCGGTCCCTTCGGGGCGGCCATGGCGACGTCCACACCCTCGGGCGGGGAGACCGTGCCGAAGTGGATGGCGAAGCCGTGGGCGAAGAGCAGCATGTTGCCGGGCTCGAGGCCCTCGGCGATCTCGGCGGCGTAGACGTCACCCATGATCTCGTCGGGCACGAGGATCATCACCATGTCGGCCTTCTTGGTGGCCTCCAGCGGGGAGAGCACCTCGAGGCCGTCGGCCTTCGCCTTGGCGGCCGACTGGGAGTCGGCGCGCAGGCCCACCACCACGTTGACGCCCGACTCCTTCAGGTTCAGCGCGTGGGCGTGGCCCTGGCTGCCGTAGCCGATGATGGCAACGGTCTTGCCATCGAGGAGGCTCAGGTCGGCGTCGCCGTCGTAGATCATCTTCAGCTCGTCGCTCATCTGGTCTTTCTTCGACTAGGTGGTCTTGCCGCCGCGGCCAAGTGCCACGACGCCCGTGCGGACCATCTCGACCAGACCGTTGTTCCGCAGGAGCTCCTCGAGGTTCTCGAGTTCCGCGGTGGTGCCGGTGGCCTGGATGATCAGAGATTCACTCGTCACGTCGACGATCTCGCCCTTGAAGATGTCCACCAGTGCCAGCACGTCGGAGCGCGCCGTGTCCGTGGTCGACACCTTGAAGAGCCCGAGCTCACGCGCGACCATGTTGTCGGGATCGAGGTCCCGCACCTTGATCACGTTGATCAGCTTGTCGAGCTGCTTCGTGATCTGCTCCACGGGGAAGCGCGAGTCGTCCACCGTGATGGTCATGCGCGAACGGTCGTCGCGCTCTGTGGGACTCACCGTGAGGGAGTCGATGTTGTAGCCACGTCGGGTGAACATCCCCGCGACGCGCGACAGCACGCCCGGCTTGTTCTCGACGAGGACGGAGAGAGTGTGCTGGCTCACGGCGCGAGAGCATACCCGACGCCGGGGCCCGGTCGGCCCTGGGCCATTCCCGGAGGGAAGACCAGTGCCGCCATGGCTCCGGGGCGGAGCCCCGGATCCTTGCGCTGCCCTGGCGACCGAGGGAAGTGGCGCAGGGGCGAGCGGGCCCCGGCCCCGGGTCTGCTCACTCGCCCAGAACCGCCTCGCGCACCAGCTTCTGCACGGACTGGGGGTTGGCGCGGCCGCCGGTCTGCTTCATCGCCTGGCCCACGAAGAAGCCCAGGACCTTGTCCTTGCCGTCGCGCAGTTGCTGGGCCTGGTCGGGGTTGGCGGCCACCAGTTCGGCGATGATCGCGGCGAGGTCGCCATCGTCCATGGCGGCGAGGCCCTTCGACTCCACCACCGCGGCCGGCTGGTCGCCGGTCTGGATCATGCCGGCGAGCACCTCCTTGGCAGCGGGCACGGACACCGTGCCGGCAGCGAGAAGGTCCACCAGCGCGGCCACGTGGGCCGGGGTCACCTTCGACTGCCAGGGCTCCTCGCCGGTCTCCCGCAGCTGGGCGCGCAGCTCGCCGCGGATCCAGTTGGCACATGCCTTGGGGTCGGCCAGTGCGGCGGCCTGCATGAAGTACTCCACCAGCTCGGGGCTCTCGGTGAGCACCTCGGCGTCCTCGGCCGACAGGCCCATCTCGGCCACCATGCGGCGGCGCAGCGGCACCGGCAGCTCGGGCTGCTCGGCGCGCAGCGACTCCACCCACGCCGGGTCGGGCACCACCGGCACCAGGTCGGGCTCGGGGAAGTACCGGTAGTCGTGCGACTCCTCCTTGGAGCGCAGCGAGGTGATGTGGCCGGTCTCGGGCTCGTAGTGCACGGTCTCCTGCGAGATGCGCCCGCCCTCCGACAGGATCCGCTCCTGCCGGGCGATCTCGGCCTCGATGCCGCGCTCGAGGAACCGGAACGAGTTCATGTTCTTGAGCTCGGTCTTGGTGCCGAGCTCGTGCGAGCCCACGGGGCGGATGGACACGTTGGCGTCGGCCCGCATGGATCCCTCCTCCATCGAGCAGTCGCTCACACCCAGGAACAGCAGCGTCTGGCGCAACTGGCGCAGGAAGGTGGCCACATCAGAGCCCGAGCGCAGGTCGGGCTCGGTGACGATCTCCACCAGCGGCGTGCCGCCGCGGTTGAAGTCGACCACCGACCCCTCGGCACCCGCGCGGCGCCCGCCCTCGTGCGTGAGCTTGGCGGCGTCCTCCTCGAGGTGCGCGCGGGTGATGCCCACCGTCAGCTCGCTGCCGTCCTCGCGAATGGCGGTGAACTCACCGCGGCCGCAGATGGGGATGTCGAACTGGCTGACCTGGTACGCCTTGGGCAGGTCGGGGTAGAAGTAATTCTTGCGGTGGAAGATCGACCGCGGGGCGATCTCGCAGCCCAGCGCCAGGCCGATCACCAGGGCTCGGCGGATGGCCTCTTCGTTCACCACCGGCAGCACGCCGGGGTGCGCCAGGCACACCGGGCACGTGTGGGTGTTCGGCGGGTCGCCGAACGACAGCTCGCACCCGCAGAACATCTTCGTGCGGGTGGACAGCTGCACGTGGATCTCCACGCCGATGACGGGCTCGTAGGCGCTCACGTGGCAAGCCCCGGGGGCCGCGTGTCGAATGCGATGGCCTGCTCGATGGCGTGGGCGGCGTCGAACAGGCGGTTCTCGCTGAATGCCGGGCCGGCCAGCTGAAGGCCCACGGGAAGGCCGTCGGACAACCCGCAGGGGATCGAGATGGCGGGCACGCCGGCCAGGCTCACGGGGATCGTGCAGACGTCAGCCAGGTACATGGCGTAGGGGTCGGCCGTGCGGTCGCCCAGCGGGAACGCCACGGAAGGCGACGTGGGAGATGCCAGCAGATCGACCTGCTCGAACGCCTGCGCGAACTCCTGCACCATGAGCGTGCGCACCTTCTGCGCGCGGCCGTAGTACTGGTCGTAGTAGCCGGATGCCAGCGCGAACGTGCCCAGCATGATGCGGCGCTTGACCTCCGGGCCGAACAGGTCGCCACGGGTGATCTCGTACTGGTCGAGCAGGTTGTCGGCGTCCACGGACGGGCCGTACCTGATGCCGTCGAACCTCGCGAGGTTCGACGAGCACTCGGCCGGCGCCAGCACGTAGTAGGTGGCCAGCCCGCTGAGCGACGTGGGCAGGCTGATGGGCACCACCGTGGCGCCCAGGTCCTCCATCGTGCGAAGCGAGGCCTCGATGGCCGCCTTCACGCCGGGCTCGATGCCCTCGCCCATGAGCTCCTCGACCACGCCGACGCGCAGGCCGGACATGTCGGTGGCGGTGGGCAGTGCGATCTCGCCGGGCCAGTCGAGCGAGGTGGAGTCCATCGGGTCGCGCCCCACCATGTGCTTCAGCAGAAGGGCGCTGTCGGCCACGGTGCGGCTGAACGGCCCCACCTGGTCGAGCGACGACGCAAAGGCGATGAGGCCGTAGCGCGACACGGCGCCGTAGGTGGGCTTCATCCCGACGATGCCGCACAGCGCGGCCGGCTGGCGGATTGACCCACCGGTGTCCGACCCCAGCGACCACGGCACCTGCCGCTGGGCCACCGATGCAGCCGAGCCCCCGCTGGAGCCACCCGGCACGCGGCCGTGGTCCCAGGGGTTCAGCGTGTTCTTGTAGGCCGAGTTCTCGGTGCTCGACCCCATGGCGAACTCGTCCATGTTTGTCTTGCCCACCACGATGGCGCCGGCGTCCTGCAGCCGCTGCACGCAGGTGGCGGTGTACACCGGACGGAAGCCCTCGAGCATGCGGGATCCCGATGTGGTCACCACGTCGCGGGTGGAGAGGGCGTCCTTGATGCCGATGGGCACTCCGCCCAGCGCGGGGCGGCTGGGCATGGCGTCGATCTCGCGGGCGCGGGCGCGGGCTCCCTCGGCGTCGATGGCCAGGAAGGCCTCGACGTCATCGGCCTCAACCGCCGCCAGGTGGGCGTCCACCAGCTCGAGCGAGGTGGTCTCCCCCGCCTCGAGCGCGGCGATCTGCTCGACGGCGCTGAGGTCGCGCAGCGACATCAGTCCATCCTCGGAACGCCGAATGAGCCATCCACGACATCGGCGGCCTCGCGCAGGGCATCGTCGCGGGACAGCCCCGGCCGCGGCACGTCGGGGCGCAGCACGTTCTCGACGGCGATCACGTGCGTTGTGGGCTCGACCCCGTCGAGGTCCATCGCGCGGATGGCGTCGATGTGCTCGAGGATGCCCGAGAGCTCCTCGCGCATCACCTGCTGCTCGTCGGGAGTGAGGCGCAGGCGTGCGAGCCGCGCGACGTGATTCACCGTTGATTCGTCGATCATCGGCGGGGGACTGTAGCCGAGGCGCCGCTGCACGGCTGGTACCGTCGGGCCATGCACGGCGAGCTTGAGCTGATCCGCCTCATCGCTGCTCGGGCGGGCATGCGCGGGGGCGTGAGCGTCGGAATCGGTGACGACGCCGCGGTGCTCGACGACGGCACCGTGCTGGCCCTCGACATGGTGGTCGACGGCGTGCACGTGAGCCGGGCCACGCACTCCCCCGCCGATATCGGACACACCGCGCTTGCCGTGAACCTGTCGGATGTCGCGGCCATGGGCGCGACGCCCATCGCAGCGATGGTGGGCCTGGGCGTACCCGACGACCTGTCCGCGGACGATGTCGATCAGATGTACCGGGCCATGGACGCCCTGGCCGGGGAGTACTCGATGTCGGTGGTGGGCGGCGACGTGTCGGCATCCCCCGTGCTGAGCCTGTCGGTGGCCATCTGCGGGCGCGCCGGCGATGGCGTGCGCCCAGTGCTGCGATCGGGCGCCAGGTCGGGCGACCTGCTCGTGGTGTCCGGCCCCCTCGGGGCGTCCGCTGCGGGGCTGGCGTTGCTGCGCGACCCGTCGATCGGAGCGGGCATCGCCCATGCCGAGGCACTGACGCAGGCACACCGTCGGCCCATCCCCCTGGTGGACGATGGCCTGCATCTGGCCGAGGCCGGCGCCAGCGCCATGCTCGACATATCGGACGGCCTGCTGCTCGATGCCGATCGCATGGCCCGGGCGTCGGGCCTGCGGGCGGAGATCGACCTGGGCGCCGTGCCCCGCGCCGGGGGGGTGGATGACGTCGCCGCGGTGGTCGGCATGCCCTCGGATCTCTTCGCCGCCACCGGGGGCGAGGACTACCAGCTGCTGGCCGCCATGCCGCCGGGCACGGGGCTGGAGCCCCACGTCACCGTGATCGGGCGCATGACCGATGGCGCGCCCGGGGTCAGCGCGCAGCGCAACGGAGTGGACGTGACCCCGGCCCGACTGGGCTGGGAACACGGCGGCGCCTAGGGCTTCTGCCCCCGCCGGCGCTTCCAGAGCGCCGAGGGCCACCAGGTGCGATCGCCGAGGTCCAGCACCATCGCGGGAACCAGCAGGGTGCGCACCACGAGGGTGTCGAGCAGCACGCCGAACGCCACGAGGAAGCCGATCTGGGTGATGCTGACCAGCGGCAGCACGGCGAGCACGGCGAACGTGCCCGCCAGCACGATGCCGGCAGACGTGATTACCCCGCCGGTGACGGCGAGCCCCCGCAGCATGCCCTCACGCGTTCCGTGCTCGAGGGTCTCCTCGCGCACGCGGGCCATGAGGAAGATGTTGTAGTCAACGCCCAGCGCCACCAGGAATATGAAGCCGAACAGTGCGAGTGATGCGCTCTCGCCGGCGAACCCGAAGAGGTCGAACACCAGCGCCGCGATGCCGAGCGAGGACAGGAACGAAAGGATGACCGTTCCGATGAGCACCAGCGGCGCGGCCACCGCCCGGAGCAGCAGCGCAAGGATCACCAGCACCACCACGAGGACGATCGGCACAAGCAATTGCAGGTCACGCTGCTCCGCGGCCTTGAGGTCGGCCTCGATCGCGGTGGGCCCGCCCACCAGTACGCCCTGTCCGCCGGCTGCCTTGCCGTTCACCCGCAGCTCATCGATCACCGCATAGGCCGTGCTGCTGTACGGCGGATCCTTGAGCGTCACGTCGTACAGCACGCCGGGCTCACCGGTGCCGACCTTGCGCACCATGCTGACGCCGGGGGTGTCCTTGAGTGCCGCGACGACCTTCGCCTGGTCGACCGACGCCGGCACGATCACGTTGGTGGGTGCCGACGACCCGGCGGGGAATGCCCGGCTGATGAGTTCCTGGCCCTGCACCGACTCGACATCGGACCGGAAGTCGTCGGCCGATGTGAGCGTGGTGTTGTACGACAGCAGCCCGAAGCAGCAGATGCCGAGCACCAACGCGGTGGTGACCCACGTGGCCCGGGGGCGCCTGCCCACCCGGTCTGCCACACGACGCCACCAGCCCTGGGTCTCGTTGCTGCCGGTCGATCCGAAACGGGGGATGAACGGCCAGAACGCCACGCGACCGCCAAGCAGCAGAAGGGCGGGCAGCGCGGTGACCATCACCAGCATGGCCACCGCAACACCGATGGCGCCGATGGGACCCAGGCCGGCGGTGCCGTTGACCTCCGCGAGGCTGAGGCACAGCAGCGCGGCGATCACGGTCCCCGCCGAGGCAACGATTGCCGGGCCTGCCCGAAGGATGGCCACGCGCATGGCCTCGTGCTTGTCCTCGGTGCGCCTGAGTTCCTCGCGGTACCTGGCGGTGAGCAGCAGCGCGTAATCCGTGCCCGATCCGAACACCAGCACCAGCAGGATTCCCGCCGACTGCCCGTTCACCACCACCCCGGCATCACCGATGAGGTACCCGAGGGCCCGCACCGTGATCTCGGCGAAGCCCAGCGCGATGAGCGGGAGGATCCAGAAGATCGGGCTGCGGTAGATGATGAGCAGCAGGAAGAACACCAGCAGCACCGTGGCCAGCAGCAGGTTGGTGTTGATGCCGCTGAACACCTCGATGGCGTCAGCCGAGATACCGGCGGGGCCGGTGACCTTCACCTCGAGCCCGGGGGGCGCATTGGCGGCGAGGTCAGCACGCAGCTTCTGCACGTCCTTCAGCAGCAGATCGGAGTCGCCGCCCACGCTCAGGTTGGCGATGAGCAGCTGCGACGTGCCGTCAGGCGATACGGGCCCCGGCACGAGCCCGGGGGGCTCGATGCCCTCGGGGAGGGGCCGGTTGAACTGCGCGGTCGCCTTCGCGAGTGCGGCGCGGTCGGCGGCGGTCAGCCCGCTCTCGCGCTGGGCCACGGCGACGGCCGGGGTGACATCGCCGCCCGGGAACTTCTCCTGCAGGTCGAGCACCAGAACCGACTCCGCGCCACCCGGCAGGAAGCTGGACGGCTCGTTGCTCTGAACCGACTCGAACTTCGAGGCAAGCGGGAACAGCAGCACGAGGATGACGATCCACGCGGCCAGCACCACCCACTTGCCGACCCTTCCGGCGGGGAATGACGCTACGCGAACAAGGGCGTCCTTCATGTGCGGGGAGCTCCCATCGGCCGCGACCCTAGCCGTGCGCGCCGACGCGTGACCCGGGGAACGGTCGATCTGCGCGCCGCGCGTTACCGTTCGCGCATGGACACCGCCGCGTCATCGCTCTCGCCCCTCGATCTCTTCGAAATGCTCGTCGAGGAGGCCCTCGAGGAGATTCCCGAGCCGTTCGCATCGCACCTCGAGCAGGTGGCCGTGATCGTGGAGTCGCACGCCGACGGTCGGTCGCTCTACGGGCTGTACGAGGGGCACCCGCTCACAACGGGAACGGTGCCCTCGGGGGCGATCCCCCCACGCATCACCATCTACATGCACCCGATGGTCGACCACTTCCGTGACCCCGCCGTGCTGCGGCATCAGGTGCGGGTGACCGTGCTGCACGAACTGGGTCACCACATGGGCCTCGACGAGGACCGCCTGGACGAGCTGGGCTACGCGTAGCCGGGCCCGTCCAGGGGTCCACGTGGGCAGTCGGGCCTAGCCGCGCGCCGGAGCGTCCTCGAGGCCGGTGACGTTGATCGAGGCCTCGCCGCCGTACCTCTTGTTGAGGTTGATGATGACGGCGGTCATGCCCTCGATGATGATGGCGTTGGCCAGCGGACCGGCGTCGAGCCCGCGGCAACCCGGGATGTCCTTGGTGAGCTCCACCACGGCCTCGCGGGCTTCCTTGCTCTTGCCGCACACGAGCACGTCGCCCTCGATGCGGTGGCGCTCCTGCAGCGCAGCGGCCGGCAGGTTGTTGTACGCCACCACAACCTTGGCCTCGGGGGCCAGGTCCTGGATCTGGTGGGCACACGACTGCGCCGGGAGGTCGAGCACCGCCATGGCGCCGCTCTTGCCGAACTTGAGGGCGTTCACGACGCTCACCAGCACCTTGCCGGCCAGCGGCTCGGCCAGGGCCGGCATGGTGGCCTCGATGCCCTCGTACGGGATGGAGAGCACGGCCATCTCGCCGGCGGCCGCTGCCTCGGCGTTCTCCATCGGGATGAAGTTGCCCTCCGGAAATGCCTCACGCAGGCCCTCGGCGGCCTGGTCGGCGCGCTCCTGGCTGCGCGAGCCCACGATGATCTCGTGGCCTGCCGCGGCGAAGGTGATGGCGAGACCGCGACCGAGGTCGCCGGTGCCGCCGAAGATCGCGATCTTCACGTGATGATTCCCCTTGTAGGTTCGTCCCCCATGCGCCGCTCCGCGGACTGGAGGGTGTTGGCCAATAGGAAAGCGATCGTCATGGGTCCCACGCCCCCGGGAACGGGAGTCAGGGCCCCGGCGACCTCGGCCACCTCGTCGTAGTGAACGTCTCCGCAGAGACGATCGTCGAGTCGGTTCATACCGACATCGATGACGGTGGCGCCCGGCTTCACCCAATCGCCGCGCACCATCTCGGGCACGCCGACGGCGGCCACGATGACGTCTGCAGCCCGGCACACAGCGGCCAGGTCGCGGGTGCGCGAGTGGGTGATGGTGACCGTGGCGTTGCGCTCGAGCAGCATCAGCGCCTGCGGCTTGCCCACGATCACCGAGCGGCCGATGACCACGGCGTTCGCGCCCTCGAGATCCACGCCGGCGTCGTCGAGCAGCCACATCACGCCGCTCGGCGTGCAGGGCCTGAGGCAGGGCTCACCGCGCACGAGGCGACCGATGTTCACCGGCGAGAACCCGTCGACGTCCTTGTCGGGCGCGATGCGCGCCGCGATGGCGGGCTCGGTCAGCGGGTCGGGCACCGGTAGCTGCACGAGCATGCCGTCCACCGCGTCGTCGGCCGCAAGGCGGTCGAGCAGGGCGTCCATCTCGGCCTGGGTAGTGCCCTCGGGCAGCTTGATGCGCTCGACGGCCATGCCGCATTCCTCGGCCTGCTGGGCCTTGTTGCGCTGGTAGATCTCGCTGGCGGGGTCGTCGCCCACCTGAATCCCCACCAGGCCCGGCTTGCGCCCGTGGCGCGCCTCGAACGCCGCGCACCCCTCGGCCAC
>CAMCDF010000011.1 GCA_945873475.1 Bifidobacterium breve
CGGCGCGCTGGACGACGCCGAGGCCGAGCGCGTGGCGCGGGCAGTGGGCGAGAGCGCCCTGGTGCGCACCGCCGTGTACGGCCGCGACGCCAACTGGGGCCGGGTGCATCAGGCGGTGGGGCAGGCGCTGGCCGCAACCGGTGGGCACGTGCAGTTCACCCTGCGGTTCGACGGCGTGCTGCCCGACGGCGCGGGCATCGCCGACGTCATGGCGCGCCCCGAGTACGAGATGCAGGTGGGCCTGGGCCGGGGTGCCGCCCGGGCCGAGCTCTTCGCCAGCGATCTCGGCCACGGGTATGTAACGGTTAATGCGGAGTACCGCACCTAGGCCGTAGGTTTCCGGAATGGCCCCCCGCTTGCGCATCACGCTGCTCGCCGTTGCATCGGGAGCCGTGGCGCTGGGCACCTTGGCAATCGGGTGCGGTGGGGATGACATCGACGGCTCGGTCTCGGTGGCCGGATCGTCGAACCTGCTGCCCATGGTGTCGTCGGTGGCGGGCAACTTCTCCGCGGCGAATCCCCTTGCGCGCGTGCGCGTGGACATGACCGGCACCGGTGCCGGCATCACGGCGCTGTGCGACGACCTGGTGGACATCGCCGGGGCCAGCCGCGAGATGAAGGACCGCGAGAAGCAGCAGTGCGAGGAGTCCGGCGTGCGGCCGGTTCGGCTGCTGATGGCACGCGACGCACTGGTGTTCTTCACGGCGGCTCGCACGGCGTCGCCTGCCTGCCTGAATGCCAACGACATCTATGCGCTGGCCGGGCCCGAGGCGGCGGGGCTGCGCAGCTGGCGCGCCGCGCAGCGCATGGCGCGCGTGCTGGGATCGCGCACCGCACTGCCCGACCAGCCCCTGGTGGTGGTGTCGCCGAAGATCGGCTCGGGCACGCGCCAGCTGGTGGAGGACTCCGTGATCGAGCCGGCGGCCAAGCGCCGCTCGACCGAGCCCTCGGTGCGCTCCGATGCCGTCACGGTGCCGAGCGACCAGGTGATGCTGGCAGAGGTGCTGAGGGTGCCCACGGCCCTGGCCTTCGGGGGCTATGCGACTGTCGAGCCATGGAAGGACAACATCCGGGCCATCGCTATTGATGGGGGTTCGGGCTGCGTGGTGCCCACGGAGGAGTCGATCCGCAACGGCAGCTATCCGCTGGCACGTTCGCTGTACGCCTACGTGAACGTGGATGCCGCGCGCAACGACCCCACGGTGGGCGCATTCGCCGAGGCGCTGGTCGACAGCGCCGCGAACCCGGGCGACGGCGCGGGCGTGATCTCCCTCGACCCCGAGAAGGCCGCGGAGACGGCTGATGCCTGGGGTTCGGCCGCGTCGGATGGGGACCTGACCGGCACATGATGAACTCCCTGGTATCGATGAACGTCTGGGTGCTGGTGGCCCTGATTACCGCCCTCACGCTGCTGGTGAGTGGCGCGATGGCCTTCGCCTTTGCCCGGTTGCTGGGCGGCGAGGAGCGCGAGAAGGCGGGCAACACGGCAGCTGCGTACATGACCGCGCTCGGCAGCCTGTTCGCGATCCTCACCGGTTTCCTCATCAACTCCGAGTACTCCACGCTGCGCGATACCCAGCGCATCGTGGGCATGGAGATCGCCGGCGCCAGCCGCCTGGCCTATGCCAGCGCCAGCCTGCCCGCCGCCGATGCCGAACTGGTGCAGGATTCCCTCACCCGCTACCTCGAGAATGTCCAGGCAGGCGAGTGGCAGGCGCTTGGCACGGGGTCGGCCACGCGCTCGCCTGCGATCGACAGCCTGCGCGCGCTGGAGCGCTCGGTATCGACCATCGCGAGCCGCGCCTACCTGAACGACACGGAGGCGTCGTCGATCGCGCGGGCCATCGAGTCGGTCACGAGTGCGCGCCGGCAGCGCGTGGTCATCGCCTCGCAGAGCCTGCCCATCGCGCTGTTCGCGCTGTCGGTGATCGCGGGAATCGCCCTGGTGGCCAATGCCCTTCTGGTGTCGGTGCGCGCAGGACCCCGCTACAGCCTGGTGGCGCTGGGCATCATCCTCGTGGTTGCCCTCGACCTGGTGGCGATCCTCGCCATCAGTGCACCGTTCCGAGGTGCGTTCCAGGTGGACATCGCCCCGGTGACCGAACTCGTCAACGAACTTCGTGCGGGCCAGTACCTCGATTGGGTGAGGATCCGGTGATCGCACGCACGCTCGCGCTGGCCGCCGCGGTGGTGGCCGTGCTCGGCCTGTCGGCATGCGGCACGCCCTCGCCCGGGCAGAGTGCCCGTGCGGAGTGCGCGCGGGATGACGGCGCCTGCATCGAGGTGGGCGTGGGGCGGCCCATCTACATCGGCACGCTGCTGTTCGAGACCGACAGCGGGGGGATGGACGCCAAGCGCAGCCTGGCGATGGCCGTGGACTATCTCGACGGCCAGTTCGACACCATCGACGGCCAGCTGCTGGGCCACCCCGTGGTGACCCTCCCCGAGGCGGAGGACTGCACCCCGAAGGGTGGAAGCGACGGCGCGAAGCGCCTGCTGCTCGAGCCCGACCTGGTGGCGGTGATCGGCACCACCTGCTCGGCCGCGTCGTTCGACGCCGCGGCGAAGGTGCTGAGCGAGAAGTCGGTGCTGATGATCTCGCCGAGCAATACCTCGCCCAGCCTCACCGACCCGGGTCTGCGCGAGCGCTACTACTTCCGCACTGCCGCCAACGACCTGATCCAGGGGGCAGCGGTGGCCAGCTTCGAGCGCGACCGCCTGAAGGCACGCACCGCAGGCGTCATCTCGGTGCCCGACGCCTATTCGCGCGTGCTGGGCGACGCCTTCGCCACGCGCTTCGAGGCCCTTGGTGGCCGCGCGGATGCCCGGGGGTCGATGTCGCTCCGCGGCTCGGCAGCCGGTGCCGTGGCGAAGGTGGCCGCCGCGCGCCCCGACGTGGTGTTCCTGCCGCTCATCGAACCGGCGTGCACGCGGGCGGTGAAGGCCATCCGCGACACCCCGGCGCTGGCCGCCACGAAGATCGTGGTGTCGGAGTCGTGCCAGACGCCGAAGCTCAGCCGCGCCCTGGGCGCGGCGGCAAACGGCGTGTACGCCTCGGGCCCCGATGCGAAGGCCGGCAGCCGCGATGGCTTCTACACGGGCCTTTTCCTGCCCGCGTACCGGGACCGCTTCGGTGGGGCTCCGCCCAGCGTGTTCCATGCCACGGGGTTCGACGCGGCCAACCTGCTGTTCGGTGCGATCCGGCGTGCGTCGGTGCGGCTGCCCGGCGGGGCGCTGATCATCGACCGGGCGAAGGTGCGCAGCGCGATGCTCGATGTGGAGGGCTATCAGGGGCTTTCAGGGGTGCTCACGTGCCGCCCCACCGGCGACTGCGCGCAGGGCGCGCGCATCGCCGTGTACCGGTCTCCGGCGTGGCCCCAGCTGAGCGCAGGGGCGAAGCCGGTGTTCAGCCAGACGCTCACCTTGGCCGAGGTGACCGGGCAGGGGTGATGCCGCCCATGTGGGCGGCTGATACCGTGCCGCCCCCATGGGCGAGACCAACCTGAGGGACCACCTCCCCGAGAGGGCCGACGTCGAGGCACGGGCTGCCGTGCTGCTCGAGGCCCTGCCGTACATCCGTGAGTTCGCCGGGGCCACCGTGGTGGTCAAGTACGGCGGCGCGGCGATGACCAACCCCGAGCTCAAGGCGTCGTTCGCGCGCGACATCGCGCTGCTCAAGCTGGTGGGCATGAACCCGGTGGTGGTGCACGGCGGCGGACCCGACATCAGCAAGTACAGCGAGCGCCTTGGCCTCGACGTGAACTTCGTGGATGGCCTGCGCGTGACCGACGAGCCCACCATGGAGCTGGTGAAGATGGTGCTCATCGGCAAGATCAACAAGGAGATCGTGGCCCAGCTGCACGTGGCCGGCATCGAGGCCGTGGGGCTGTCGGGCGACGATGGCCGGCTCATCGAGGCCACGAAGGCCACCTCGCCGGGCGGCGACCTGGGCTTCGTGGGCCAGGTGGCCCGCATCAACCCGGACATCCTCGGGCACCTCGACCAGTTCGTGCCGGTGGTGGCATCGGTGGGCGTGGACGACGACGGCCAGAGCTACAACATCAACGCCGACACCGTGGCGGGGGCGCTGGCATCTGCGCTGGGCGCCCGGCGGGTCATCTTCCTCACCGACGTCGAGGGCGTGTACGGCGACTTCGCCGACAAGTCGAGCCTCATCGCCAAGTGCACGCTGGCCGACGTGGAGGCCATGCTGGCCAGCGAGTCGGTGGACTCGGGGATGATCCCCAAGCTGTCGGCGGTGCGCGACGCCCTGACGGGTGGGGTGGAGGCCGCGCAGATCGTGGACGGCCGCGTGCCCCACTCGGTGATCATGGAGCTCTTCACCGAGCAGGGGCTGGGCACGATGGTCACCGCGGGGTAGCGCGGTGATCCGTCAGCAGACACTTGAGCGCGAGCAGGCGGCGCTCATGCGCAACTACGGCAGGTACCCCGTGGAGTTCGTGCGGGGAGAGGGCGCCTGGCTGTTCGACCCCGAGGGGCGCGGCTACCTCGACCTGATGTCGGGCATCTCGATGATCAACGCCGGGCACTGCCACCCCGACGTGGTGGCGGCCATCCGCGAGCAGGCCGGCGTGCTCATCAACACGTCGAACCTCTATTACACCGACCCGATGATCGAGCTGGCGGAGTGGATCCGCGACACCTCGATGGGCGGGAGGGTGTTCTTCTGCAACTCGGGCGCCGAGGCATCGGAGGCCGCCATCAAGCTGGCCAGGAAGCACGGTGGCGCCGACCGCACGGAGTTCGTGTCGTTGGAGGACGGCTTCCATGGCCGCACCATGGGGGCGCTGGCGCTCACCGGGCAGCCGGGCAAGCAGGAGGCCTTCCGGCCGCTGATGCCCGGGGCGCATTACGTGCCGAGGAACGACCACGACGCCCTGCGGGCCGCGGTGAACGAGCGCACGTGCGCCATCGCCATCGAGATCGTGCAGGGCGAGTGCGGCGTGTACCCGCTCGACGACGACTTCGTGCGCCTGGCGCGCCAGCTGGCCGACGAGAGCGGCGCCCTGCTCATCGTCGACGAGATCCAGACCGGCATGTCGCGCACCGGGCCCCTGTACGCCTACCAGGACGTCGGCATCGAGCCCGACGTCATGTGCCTGGCCAAGAGCCTGGGTGGCGGATTCCCGATCGGCGCGGTCACCGCCCGCCCGGGCATCGACGACACCTTCCAGCCGGGCGACCACGGGTCGACCTTCGCCGGAAGCCCGCTGGCGTGCGCATCTGCCCTGGCCGCGGCAAAGGTGCTGGCCGACCCCGCGCTGCAGGACCACGTGCGCAAGGAGGGGGCCTGCTTCCTCGCCGGCCTGCAGGGGCTGGTTGACGATGGCCTGGCCACCGACGCCCGCGGCCGCGGCCTCATGTGCGCCATCGACCTGCCCGACGATCGCGGCGCCCAGGTGGTGAGCGACATGCTCGAGCGCGGGTTCCTGGTGAACAACACATCCGCCCGCACGGTGCGGTTCCTGCCGCCGCTGGTCATCACCGGCGACGAGCTCGCGAACGCACTCGCCGCGATGAGGGACGTCCTCACCGCCTGATCCCGCCAACCCCGGTGCCAGGCACTTAACCGTTCGTGCACCGATGGGGGCCTGTCCGTCCGGGCCGACGACCTATCATCGTCGCATCGCGGAAAGGAGGTGGTCCAAATTCCTTCAGACCATATGTGCGTAGGTGGCGGCAGCTAGGGGGCGACTCCCCTGATGAGCAGCTGCAGCCGGGGGATCGAGCTAACCGCTCCCTGGCGACTCCACTGCCGCTCACCGTCCTCGAGGGCCCGTTCGGACCGATTCCGACCGGGCCCTCGGCGCTTTTCGGGGCCGGGCCGCCCTGACCCCGGTGCCAGGCACCTAACCGTCCGGTGCGAGTTCCTTTGCACGTTGCAGGACGGCGTCGAGCATGTCCGGGGTGAGTCGCCCGGTGAAGGTGTTCTGCTGACTCGGGTGATAGGTGCCCAGCAGCGTGAGGCCGCCCACCACGGCCTCTGCACCGTGGGCGAAACGCGGCTTCGGGCGCGGGATGGTGTCTCCCCGGGCGGAGAGCACCCGCAGCACGCCATCCCATGCGAATGCCCCGAGGCACAGCACCACCCTCGACCTCGGGCAGAGGTCGAGCTCCCGTGCCAGGAACGGGATGCACGCGTCGCGCTCCACGATGGTTGGCTTGTTGTCAGGCGGGGCGCATCGCACCACGGCGCTCATGCGGCATCCGATCAGCCGCAGGCCGTCATCGCGTGATACCGACTCCGCCTGGTTGGCCAGCCCCGCGCGGTGAAGAGCCGCCACCAGGAAGTCGGCGCTGCGATCGCCGGTGAACATGCGCCCTGTCCGGTTGGCCCCATGTGCTGCCGGGGCAAGCCCCACGATGAACAGCCATGGGTCGTCATCGCCGAACCCGGGCACCCCGCGCGACCAGTACTCCTGCCCCCGGTAGCGCGCGGGAGGGTCCTCGCCCACGGCGGTGCGCCATGCGACGAGCCTTGGGCACGCATCACAGCCTGCGACCTCGCGGCCCAGCGCGGAGAGACCGCGCGAATGTGTCACGGCTCGTGGCTCACGCTGGTCGATCCGCCCGCCGGGACTGGCAAACCGGGGCTGTGGAAACGGTGCCTGTCACCGGGGTGCCCGGGGTTCGGCGCCGAGGTGGTCCGCGAGGAAGAGGGCCGTCTCCGCCTGGATGCGGGGGTCGTGCTGCAGGCTGCGGTGGTTTCCGCCCATCTCGATGCGCAGGTGCTTCGGCTGGGCGGCCCGCGAGGCCAGCGTGAAGGTGTTCTGCCAGGGCACGACCTCGTCGCCCCGCGCGTGCCAGAAGCCCCGGGCCACGCCGTCGGCTCGCCATGTGGCGGGCTCGAGGGGGTGCCCGAGCGGCCAGTCGCGGCCGATCCTCGCGGCCAGCGGTGCCGGGCGTGCCGGGCAGAGGGCGACCAGCGCCCGCACCTTCGGGTGCATTGGCGCAGTCACCAGCGAGAGGAAGCCCCCCATCGACGAGCCACGCAGCCCCAGGGCACCCGCGCCCCGCGCATCGAGGTGGTCGAGGCAGGCGAGGACATCATCGATCATCCCGGCATTCATGTCCCCGCCGGTCTCGCCGTGCCCGCGCAGGTCGGGCACGAGCGCCCACATGCCGGCACCCGCAAGCCGCTCCGCGAAGTCGACGTGGTTTTCCTTGTGCGATCCGTAGCCATGCAGCACCACGACGCCGGGTGCCGTGCCCACCCCGGGCCCTGTACCCGGGGGCAGCACAAGGGCTGCCAGCGGGAGGCCGTCGCGGGAGGGGATGTGAACGTGCTCGGGGGCGGGCGTCATGCCGCGCGAGCCTAGCCCGCATTGCTACTGTCCCCCGGCTTATGCAGCCACTTTCACAGGTTCTCCCACCGTCGGCCACCACGACCCCGGACGGCCATCTCGCCATCGGCGGATGCGACGTGGTCGCGCTCGCCGAGGAGTTCGGGACCCCTCTGGTCATCTACGACGGAGGGCTCCTGCGCGACACCATGCGCCGATACGTGCAGGCCTTCCGCGCCCACGACCCCAATGCCGAGGTCATCTACGCCAGCAAGGCGTTCTGGGCGCAGGCGCTGCTGCGCATGGCCCATGAGGAGGGCCTGCGCATGGACGTGGCGTCGGGCGGCGAGTTGTACATGGCACTGCATGCGGGATTCCCCCCGGGAAAGATCGTGATGCACGGCAACGCCAAGGACGCCCGCGAGATCGGCGAGGCCCTCGATGCCCAGGTGGGGCTGATCGTGGTGGACAGCCTCGACGAGATCTGCCTGCTCGACGAGATCGCCGGCGAGCGAGGTCGCGTGCAGGACGTGCTGATCCGTGTGACCCCGGGCGTCAAGCCATCAACGCACGCGTACATCTCCACGGGCCAGCTGGACAGCAAGTTCGGCTTCTCGCTGGAGGGCGGGCTGGCCGCGGCCGCCGTTGCCGCCTGCCGCCAGGCCGCCAACGTGAACCTGGTGGGGCTGCACTGCCACATCGGGTCGCAGATCTTCGAGATCGGCGCCTACCGCGTGGCCGCGCAGCTGCTGGCCGAGTTCGTGAAGGAGCAGGGCCACGACGACCTGTCGATCATGGACATGGGTGGTGGCCTCGGCATCGCCTACACCCGAGGCGATGAGCCGCCCCCGGTGGAGGAGTACGCCGACCTGGTGATGGAGTCGGTGCTCGCCGAGTGGGACGCCGCCGGCCTGCCCCGCCCACGCGTGATGGTGGAGCCCGGCCGCAGCATCGTGGGCCGTGCCGGCGTCACCGTGTACCGGGTGACCGGCACGAAGGACATCCCCGGCGTGCGCAAGTACGTGGCCGTCGACGGCGGCATGAGCGACCTGATGCGCCCCATGCTCTACGGCGCGGTGTACGAGGCCCTGCTGCCCGAGCGCCCGGAGGCCGAGGCCACGGAGAGCCTGCGTCTGGTGGGCAAGCACTGCGAGAGCGGTGACGTGCTGATCCAGGAGGCCGAGCTGCCGCCGGTGCAGCGCGGCGACCTGGTGTGCCTTCCCGCCACGGGGGCCTACGGTGTGGCCATGGCCAGCAACTACAACGGCGTTACCCGGCCGGCCGTGGTGTTCGTGGACGACGGCCGGCCCACACTGGTGGTGCGCCGTGAGACCTACGCCGAGCTGGTGGCGAGGGACCTGTGAGCCACGTGGTGCGCATCGGCATGCTGGGCTGCGGCACGGTGGGGCAGGGGGTGCTGCGCATTCTCCACGAGACCGCCGGCACCATCGAGCGCGCCACGGGCCACCGGCTCGAGGTGGTGAAGGTGCTGGTACGCGACCTGCATGCCGACCGCCCGGGCGTGGATTCCGCGGTGCTCACCACCGACCCCGAGGACATCCTCGGCGACGACTCCATCGACATCGTCATCGAGGTCATGGGCGGCGTCGACCCCACCCACGAGTGGCTGCTCCGCGCGCTGGGCCATGGCACGTCGGTGGTGACCGCCAACAAGCAGCTGCTGGCCCGCCACGCTCCCGACCTGCTGGCCGCCGCCGAGGAGGGCGGCAGCGACCTGCGGTTCGAGGCCTCGGTGTGCGCCGCGATACCGGTGATCAAGGTGCTGCGCGAATCGCTGCTGGTCGCCGAGATCGAGTCGGTGATGGGCATCGTCAACGGCACCACCAACTACATCCTCAGCGAGATGCGCCGAAGCGGAATGTCGTACTCCGACGCCCTCTCGCAGGCGCAGGACCTTGGCTACGCCGAGGCAGACCCCACCGAGGACGTCGGCGGGGCCGACGCCGCCGCGAAGATGGCCATCCTGTCGTCCATCGCGTTCCACACGCGGGTGCTCATCGACGACGTGCCGTACTCCGGCATCGACGACCTGCAGTCAGACGACGTCGACATCGCCCACGAGCTGGGCTTCGTGATGAAGCTGCTGGGAGTCGCCCGCCTGGTGGACGGCGCGGTGTCGGTGCGCGTGCACCCGGCGCTGGTGCCCGGTGACCACCCCCTCGCATCGGTGAACGGGGCCGATAACGCGGTGCTGCTCGAGAGCTCGATGGTGCGCCAGATCATGCTGGTGGGTCCCGGGGCCGGCGGCACCGAGACCGCGTCGGCCGTGGTGAGCGACGTGCTGTCGATCCTGGGCAGCCGCCCGGGGTCGTTCCTGGCCGGGGCCCTGGCCGATGCCGGCCGCCCCATGGCCGCCGAGGGGGCGCTCGAGAGCGCCTTCTACCTGCGTCTCGACGTCGCCGACGAGCCCGGCGTTCTTGCCCGCATCTCATCGGTGCTGGGGGAGAGCGGCGTATCGATACTCACCGTGCTGCAGCGTGGTGAGGGCCAGAGCGCGCGCCTGGTGATGATCCTGCACCGCAGCCCCGAGTCGCAGGTGGCCGAGGCCATCGGCAAGTTGCGCGACATGCCCGAGGTTCGCGCCGAGCCCGTGCTCATCACGGTGGTCGGGAGCGGCGAGGCGCCGCGATGACGTCGTCTGCGCTGCGCGGCACGCCCCTGATCGAGCGCTACCGCGAGTTCCTCCCGGTCACCGACGCCACCCCGGTGATCAGCATGGGCGAGGGCGCCACCCCGCTGGTGCGCCTGGACGCCCTGTCGGAGTGCCTCGAGCTCGACGTGCACGTGAAGCTGGAGGGCCTCAACCCCACGGGCTCGTTCAAGGACCGGGGCATGTGCTTCGCCATGTCGAAGGCGGTGGAAGAGGGCGCCACGGCGGTCATCTGCGCCAGCACGGGCAACACCTCTGCCGCCGCGGCGGCCTACGCCGCGCGCGCGGGCCTGACCTGCGCGGTCATCATCCCCGGCGGCAAGATCGCCTTGGGCAAGCTGGCGCAGGCCCTCATCTACGGCGCCAAGGTGCTGGCGGTGGACGGCAACTTCGACGACGCCCTGCGCATCGTGCGCGAGCTCTCCGAGAAGCACCCCATCGCGCTGGTGAACTCGCTCAACCCCTTCCGGCTCGAAGGCCAGAAGACCGCGGCCTTCGAGGTGTGTGACGCCCTGGGCGACGCCCCCGACGTGCTGTGCATCCCGGTGGGCAACGCCGGCAACATCTCGGCGTACTGGATGGGATTCAACGAGTACCGCGACGCGGGCCGCTCCACGGGCCTTCCCCGCATGATGGGCTTCCAGGCCGAGGGGTCCGCCCCGCTGGTGCGCGGTGAGGTCGTGACCGCCCCCGAGACCGTGGCCACGGCCATCCGCATCGGCAACCCCGTGCGCGGCGAGCAGGCCATGGCCGCCATGACGGAGTCGGGCGGCGGGGTCGATTCGGTCACCGATGAGGAGATCCTGGCCGCCTACCGCATGCTGGCGTCATCCGAGGGCGTGTTCTGCGAGCCCTCCTCGGCGTCGAGCGTGGCCGGCCTCATCAAGGCACAGGCGGCCGGCCGGTTCACCAAGGGCGAGCGGGTGGTGTGCGTGCTCACGGGCAACGGCCTGAAGGACCCCGACACGGCCATCTCCCAGAGCGGTGGGGTCGTGGAGATCCCGGCCGACTACGCCGCCGCCGAGAAGGCCCTCTATGGCGACTGAGGCCGACGCCCTCACCATCACCGCCCCGGCCACCTCGGCCAACCTGGGCCCCGGTTTCGACGTACTGGGCCTGGCGCTCGACCTGGCCAACGAGGTGGTCATCCGCCGCCGCCCGGGCCCCCTCGAGGTGCACGTGGAGGGCGAGGGCGCGGGCGAGGTGCCCGAAGATGCATCGAACCTGCTGTGCCGGGCCATGCTCATGGGCCTGCCGTCCCTCGATGGGCTCGACATCACCTGCCGCAACCGCATCCCGTTCGGCCGCGGCCTGGGGTCGTCCGCCGCCGCGGCATGCGCGGGCCTGGTGGCCGCCAACGCGCTGGGCGACCTGCGCTGGAGCCCGTCCGACATCCTGGCCCGGGCCATCGAGATCGAGGGCCACGGCGACAACGCCGCCGCATGCCTGGACGGCGGAATCACCGCGCTGGTGCCGGGCCCCCGCGCCCTGCGCGTGGAGCCCCCCGACGGCCTTGCGCTGGTGGTGGTGGTGCCGGGTTCGCGCGTCAGCACCGACGAGGCCCGCACGGCCATGCCGGCGCAGGTCGACCTGGCCGACGCCGCCCACTCCATCTCGGCCACCGCCGGCCTGCTCCTGGCGCTTGAGCGCGGTCACCTCGATGAGATCCCCGAGTTCCTGGTGGATCGCCTTCACGAGCCCCACCGCGGCCCCCTGTGCCCGGGTCTCGACGCTCTCAGGGGCATCGACCACCGGGGCCTGCTGGGCGTGACGGTGTCGGGGTCCGGCCCCAGCACGGTGGCGTGGGTGATGGCAGACGCCGCATCCGAGGTGGCCGACCTCGCCCGAAGTGCGCTGGCAGATGCCGAGGTCACCGCCGACGTGCGCGTGGAGCGCGTGGCACCCACGGGCCTTCGGGCGCGCTGGCAGCCCGCCGGCTAGTCCGAACCGCGCCCGGGGAGCACCCCGGGCACTCACCGCCCGCGAACTAGGCGGCCAGCGACACCGATGCGGGGTCCGGCTGCCAGAGGGTCCAGGCGTTTCCATCGGCGTCGGTGAACAGCGCCGCGGCACCCCCGGGCGCCGAGGGGTCGAGCCAGTGCTCGGTTATCCCGCCCCAGCGAAGGCAGCCGAGCGCGGAGGCCAGGTCGCGCACGGGCAGCACTGCCTCGCGCAGCGACCCGGCCGGCCGCTCGGTCGTCCCCACGACCAGGCACACGCTGAGTACGCCCCCCGGCGCACTCAGGGTGACCTCTCGTGCGATACCCCGGCCGGAGTCCCCTGTCACCTGAAAGCCGAGGCAGTCGCGATAGAGCCCCAGGGCGCGCTCGAAGCACGCAACCGGCACGATCATCTCGGCGGTGGTCCCGGTGCTCATGACGGGGACGCTAGGGGCGAACCGGTCAAGTGCGGGGAATGAGTCACACGCACGAAACATATGTGACGCCACGCGAGGCGCGCACGGCTACGCCCCGGGGGCTCCCTTGTTGAGGTAGTCGAGGATCGCCCCGTCGGTCAGTTGCTCCACCGGGGCGTGGTCGTCGGTGAACACATCGCCCCCTGCCGGAACCTCGGTGAGCAGGGGGGAGAGGATCCTGGCGGCCACCGCGGTGTCGCCGGTGGCGCGCGCCAGCCTTGCGCGGGCGTCCGCTGCGTCGGCGGCGTCCATGAAGCCCAGCACCACGCTGTTGAACTCGCCGTAACGGGCTGTGAGCACCGCGGGGAACACGCTGCGCATGGTCGACGCGATGCGGTCGACCACCTCGGTCTGGTCGGGCGGGGTGCCCACGTTGATGGCCACCACGCCGCCCGGCGTCAGGCGGTCGCGAACCTCCTCGAAGAACTCCACCGTTGACAGGTGGAACGGGATGTACGGCTGCCGGTAGGCGTCCACGATGACGGCGTCGAACGGGCCGCGGTCACCGGCCAGCCAGAACCTGGCGTCGGCCTCGTGGGTGGTGAGGTTCGGCCCGGCCATGTCGAGGTACCGGTTGCCCGCATCGGTGACCACGGGGTCGATCTCCACGCCGTCAATGCGCACCTGCGGCGACGTGAGCCTGAACGACCGCGCCGTGGTGCCCCCGGCGTTGCCGAGAATGGCGATGCGGGCATCCGGCGTGCGGGTGAGCAGCGGCAGGGTGAGGAAGGCGTCCCAGTAGCCCCCCGTGAGCGCGCCGCCTCCGGCGGGCAGCACCGAGTGCAGCGCCCAGCCCTCGTTGAGCCTGAGTATGCGCTCGCCGCCCGCCGCCTCGGTGACCTGCACGTACTGGTACGGGCTCTCGGCCTCGAACAGCACCGTCTCGCCGGGCTCCTGCTTGATGGTGCCCACCGGCAGGAACATCATGCTCACCAGCACCACGGGAACGGCGATGGCCCTGGCGCCCAGCAGCGGCACGGCGGCCAGTGCCAGCACGGCGGCGATGAGGAACAGCGTGCGTCGCGTGCCGATGGCGGGCACCAGCACCAGCACCGGCAGGAACGTGCCGATGATGCTTCCCACGGTCGAGATGGCGTACAGGCGCCCGGCCACCGACCCGGCGGTCTCCACATCCTTCACCGACAGGCGGATGGCCCATGGCGACACCGTGCCCAGCAGGGTGATGGGCACCAGGAACATGAGCATCGTGCCCACGAACGAGGCCACGAACGCGCCGGCCGAGAGATCGGCGAAGGCGCCCTGCGCCGCCTGGAACACCGGCGTGAGGGCCAGGGGCAGGATGGCCACGGTGATCGCCGCCACGATGACCACGCCGGCCAGCACCCTGGGGTTGGGCCAGCGGTCGGCGGCCTTGCCGCCCAGCCAGTAGCCCAGCGACAGGTAGATGAGGGTGAGCCCGATCACGTTCGCCCACACCAGGTTGCTCGCGCCGAACCACGGAGCCAGCAGCCGGGCGCCGGTGAGCTCGGCGGCCAGGGTTGATGCCCCGGCAACGAAGACGAGGATCGGCAGGGAGAAGCGCAACGGCACGGGGGCGAGCATATGCCAGAGTTGCGACCCATGCGGGGCATCGGGAAGGCCATCTGGCCGGCGGTCGGCGTGCTCTTCGGACTACTGCTGTTTGCCGGCGGCGTGGCGGGGATCGTGAACCGCGGGCAGGTGGAGACCGCCCTGCAGGGGCCCGAGGCCCGCTGGGTGCTCTTCTATCCCACGGGCGCCTTCGGCGCATGCGCGCGCATCGGCAGGGTGCAGACGTGCTCGGCCACGCCCACGGGCAACATCAACGACGACGGCCGGGTGGTGGCCCGCAGCGTGCCGCTGATGGCCGACGGCCAGGAGTTCCGCTGGACGGTGAGCCCCGACGAGGTGCAGGCCGCCAACCGGCGAAGCCGCGCTCGCTACCTGGCCTGCGCGGCGTCTGGCCGCACCGACTGCGCCGATCCCGAGTACCTCACCCCGTCGTGGAACAGCGGCATGCGCGTGCGCTGGGCGCCGGCGGCCCAGGGGGCATACCCGCCCGGTGCGGAGCCCGGCGGCACCGACAGCATGACCATCTCCATCTTTCTCGTGGTGGCGGGCGGGCTGCTCACGGGCGCCTCCGGTCTCTGGCTTGCCGGGGTCATTCGTCGGCAAAGGGCCGCATAACCCGGCTGGTAGCCTCGCCGGGACGCGTTCACGCCTCCGGAGGCCCACCGTGAAGCTGTACATCGACACCGCGAACCTCGCAGACATCGAGGAGATCGCATCGTGGGGGGTGCTGAGCGGCGCCACCACCAACCCGACCCTGCTCTCGCAGGTGGAGGGCGACGAAGACGAGATCTACCGGCGCATCTGCGAGCTGGTCGATGGCCCGGTGTCGGCCGAGGTGGTGGCAGACGACGTGCCCACCATGATCAGCGAGGGCCGCAGGTTGGCGGCAATGGACCCGCGCATCGTGGTGAAGCTGCCCACCAGCCGCGAGGGCCTCAGCGCCACCTCGGTGCTGGCGCGCGATGGCATCCGCGTGAACATGACCCTCTGCTTCACGGCGAACCAGGCGATTCTCGCGGCGTCGGCAGGCGCCGCGTTCGTGTCGCCGTTCATCGGCCGGTACGACGACATCAACGAGGACGGCCTGGGCCACCTGGCCGAGATCGTCGAGGCCTTCGACGCATCCGACTTCGACACCGAGGTGCTCGCGGCCAGCGTGCGCACGCCGGTTCACGTGATGGAGGCCGCCCGTATGGGCGCCGACATCGCCACCATCCCGCCGAAGGTGTTCCACCAGATGCTCAATCATCCGCTCACGGCGGCCGGCATCGAGCAGTTCAACAAGGACCACGCCGCCCGCCTCGCCCGGAAGGACGCATGACCACCAACGACGTACCCGCGCCAGTGCCCGCCTCGCTTGCGGGCCACGCGATCGTGCCGGCCACCGACTTCCTGCGTGTCACCGAGCAGGCTGCGCTGGCATCGGCGCGCTGGGTGGGGCAGGGCGACCGGCACGCCGCCGACGGCGCGGCGGTAGACGCCATGCGCAAGGAGTTCAGCGCCATGCCCATCACGGGCGAGGTCATCATCGGCGAGGGCGAGAAGGACGAGGCCCCCGAGCTGTACGTGGGCGAGGTGCTGGGCACCGGCGGCATGCCGTGCGAGATCGCCGTTGACCCGCTGGAGGGCACCGATCTTGTGGCGCGCGGAGACGCCGGCGCAATCGCCGTGTGCGTCATCGGTGCGCCGGGCGGGGTGATGGCCGCGCCCGACATGTACATGCAGAAGCTGTGCGTGGGCGCCAACGCCAAGGGGCGCGTGGACATCACCGCCCCCATCGCCGACACCCTCGACACCATCGCCCGCTGCTACGACCGCCGCATCCGCGACCTCTCGGTGGTGGTGCTCGACCGGCCGCGCCACGAGGAGATGATCGAGGAGATCCGCCGCCTCGGCGCCCGCATCAAGCTCATCCCCGACGGCGACATCACCGCATCGATGTCGGCGGCCGTGCGCGGCACCGGCGACCACGTGTACATGGGTATCGGCGGTTCCACCGAGGGCGTCATCACCGCGGCCGCACTCGAGTGCCTGGGCGGCGAGATCCAGGCCCGCATGTGGCCGAAGGACGACAGCCAGCGCGAGCGCCTCAAGGCGTTCGGCCTCGAGGACACCGACCGCATCCTCTCGGCGCGCGACCTTGCACCGCAGCCCATGTACGTGCTGGCCACGGGCGTGACCGACGGCTACCTGCTCAAGGGCGTGCGCTACTTCAGCGACGGCGCGAGAACCCATTCCATCCTGATGGACCTGCAGTCGCGTACCGTCAGGTTCGTGGACACCATCCACATGTTCAGCCGCACGCCGTTGAGGGAGATCAGGCTGTGAGTGACGAGGAATTCCCGTTCGGATTCGCCTTCGGCGAGGGCGCATCGGAGGAGTTCAAGGAGCGCCTCAAGGAGATGATGCGCGCCCAGCGTGAGGCCATGGAGGAGATCCAGGCCGAGGGCGGCGGGCAGATCGCCCCGGTCGACCGCTTCCAGATCGTGACGCTGGCAGTGCAGATGTCTGCGGCCGGCATGGCGTCGCTCACGCCGCGCCAGACGCCCGACGAGGCCGCCGACGCCATGGGCCTGCTGTTCGCCCGCGCCATGGCCGCGCTGCAGGGGAGCATGCTGCCGCCCGACTGAGGGTTGGTGCGGTTCCGCGCCTGAGCCGTTACGGCGCGCGCCCCACGGGTCACACGATGAGGTTCACGCTGGCCCCATGGGCCTGTTCCGCATCCACCGCATCGCCTCGCCGGGCGGTGAGCTGCGCACCGGCGAGGGGCTGCCGGTCGCGCGCCGCGCATATGTAGCCCGCACTGCCCTGTCCCGCCTGGTGGGGATGCTCGGAACCCCCGACCCGGCGCGTGACGAGGCACTGGTGCTCACGCCGTGCTCCGCGGTCCATGGGGTGGGCCTGCGGGCCGGTATCGGCGTGGCCTTCGTCGACAGGGCCGGCATCGTGCTGCGCGTGGTCGATCCGCTTCCGTGGAGAGGCGCCGCATGCCCCGGTGCCCACGCGGTGATCGAGGCCGCGAGCGGCGTGCTGGCAGTGTCGCCCGGTGACCGACTCGTGCTCACTCCCGAATCGGTTTTCCCGCACGGTGGGCACTTCGCGTCGACTGCCGGGGGGAGCAACCCGGTGCCTGGCGCGTTGTCCGATCACCGGGGGCATCCGGCCCCCGCTTGTGACCGGAGGACACCATGACAACCGAGGCACCCCACCGCTCGGTACTGCTCGTCGGGCCGCGGCCCGCGTCGGGCAGCCTTGCCGCCGACCTCGAGGCGGACCGCTTCGAGGTGATGCTCGCCGCCGATCCGGCAGAGGCGCACGGCCTGCTGGTGCAGGCCTGTCCATCCGCGCTCATCGTCGACCTCGACATGCCCGCCTCCGGGGGGCTGGAGGCGGTCGGGATGGTGCGGCAGGGCGGTCCGGAGGACCCCTGGGACGCCGCCATGCCCGTGCTCGGGGTGAGCGGTGCCGGTGAGCCGCACCGGGTGGTGCGGGCACTCGAGCGCGGCGCCGACGAGGTCGTCGGCACCCCCTTCGCATACGTGGAGCTGCTGGCCCGGCTGAAGGCGCTCATCCGGCGAGCCGATGGGGAGTGGGCGGCGGGAATGCTCACCGTGGACGACATCCTCATCGACCGCAGGGCGCGGCGGGTGACCGTCGGCGGCAGCCCGGTGACCCTGTCGGCGAAGGAGCTCGGCCTTCTCACGGCGTTGGCCAGGGACCCCCGCCGGGTCGTCAGCAAGCAGGAGCTGCTGCGCGATGTCTGGGGCTACAAGTCGATGGGTCGCACTCGCACGGTCGACAGCCACGCTTCCCGGCTGCGTCGAAAGCTCGCGGTGGCATCGGACGGAGGCCGGTACATCGTGAACGTGTGGGGCCTCGGGTATCGCCTGGTCGCCGACGATGCCTGACGCTGATGCCAGGCAGCTGGTGGTGGAGCACGCGGCCGCGCGCGATGCGGGCCTGCTGGAACGGGTCGGGGTGACCGTGGTGCCGTCTGCCCGGCGCCGGCGTGAGCGCGTTGATGCTGATGATGTGCTCGACGCCCTGGACGCCGCCGGACCCGAGGCCCTCGTGCTCACCCGCCCTCCGTGGAGCGAGCCCACCCTCGCCCCACTGGCGGCGCTGTCGGTGGTGACCGGGCGGGAGATGCTGTGGCTGCCTCCCGATCTCGGGCGCGCGGCATGGGCGGTGGCCCTCATCGCTGCCTGGGCACGCACCACGCCTGCAGACGACCTGTTGCGGCGGGCCCAGGTGGCTGCGGGGTTGGCCACGCTGCCACCGGGGCGCCTGCCCATGCGCGCGTGGGGTCCTGATGACGCCCCGGTTCCCGCCATGACGTCCGATTCCCTCGCCCGCTGGTGCGATTGCGCATGGCAGGAATGCCAGTGGTGCGATGGCGGGGGGGTGGGGCATGCGCCATGCCCCTCATGCGGGCATCGGGGGGTGCCTGCATGAGGGCTCCCCGTTTCGCCCGGCCCGGGGCGTGGTTCATGGTCGCGGCGGGGCTGGCGGCAGGGGCGTTCATGCTGGCCAGTGGCCTGGGCGCATCGGACGCACCTGTGCAACGCGTTCTCGTGGCCGCACGGCCCATCCCCGTGGGCACGATGCTGGATGACGCCGGTGCCGGTGGACTGGTGGCGCTGGCCGACGTGCCCGCGGGGTTGGGGCTGGCGGGCCTGATGGCCTCGGCCGCCGAGGCCCGCGGCCGCCGTACGGTTGCCGCCGTCGGCGCGGGCGAGCCCATCACGCAGGCCGCGCTCGGGGGCGATCCATCCCTGGCCCCGGCCCCGTTGGCTCCAGGTGAGCGAGCCGTACCGGTGCCCCTGCGTGCCGCCGGCGCCGCCGCGGCAGCACCTGTTCCGGGATCCCGCGTGGATGTCATCGCATCCGATGGTGAGGGGCTTGCGGGGCGAACCCGCGTGGTGGTGGCCGATGCCGAGGTCATCGCCCTCATGCAGGGGCAGGCCGCGGACGGCGATTCAAGCGGCGATGCCATCGTGCTGCGGCTCATGACCGCCCAGGCGCTCGAGGTGGCACGGGCACTCGACTTCGCACGTGAGGTGCGTGTCGTCGCCAGGCCAGCGGACGAACCGTGAGCGGCATCGTGGTCATCGGGGCAACCGGCGGGTGCGGCGCGACCACGATCGCATGCGCACTCGCCCTGCATGGGCGGGGCGAGGCCACGCCGCTGCTCGTGGATGCCGACCCTCACGGGGGTGGCCCTGTGGCCATGTGGGGTATCGATGCCACGCGGCACCTCGATGATCTGATCGGGCTCGGTGAGGGCATCGGTACCGAGCACGTGGCTCATCTGGTGCATGGGCATCAATGCGGCATCGATGTTCTGGCCGGGTGCGGGGCTGCTGCGTCGGGCGTGCTCGACCATGCGCACATGGCCAGCGCGATCGCCGTGCACGCGGCATCGAGGGCAGCATGGGTTGCCGACTGCGGTCGTGGCGACAGCGCCCTGTGCCAGGCGCTCGTGTCACGGGCGGGCCGGGTGGTGCTGGTGGTTCCGCGATCGCTGCATGGGGTTGCGCGTGCCGGGGGCGTCGTGACCGGCCTGGCGGGCCGCCCGGTCATCATCGCGGCCGGTGAGATACCCGGCGCACGCGCCATCGGGGTTGCGTCACTCGCCCGCGCCCTGGGTGCGGCGGAGGCCGTGCCGGTTCGCCGGGACGACCGCGGGGCAGCGGCGGTGACATCGGCCCGGCCCCCTCGGGGTCGCGGCATCGCGAAGGCCGTGGCCCTGCTGGGGAGCGCGGCGTGAGCGGGCCGACCACCACCCCCGATCCCGAACTGGTGGAGCACATCAGGGCCGCCATCGTGCGTGGCGGGCTGATCGCACCGGGCCAGGCCACGCGCGAGGCCATCACGGCCCTGGCTGAGGATGCCCTGGATGCCGGGCGCCACATACTCAGTGCCGACGATCGGCGGCGGGTGGTCAGCGCGGTGGCCGACGCCACCCTCGGCCTCGGGCCCCTCGAGCCGCTGCTGCGTGACCCGGATGTCACGGAGGTCATGGTGAACGGCCCCGGGCAGGTATGGGTGGAGCGCGGCGGTCGGCTCGAGTCGGTGGAGGCCCGCTTTGCGGATTCCGATCACCTGCTGCACGTGATCGACCGCATCCTCGCCCCCCTGGGCAGGCGGCTGGACGAGGCAAGCCCGATGGTGGACGCCCGGCTCGGCGATGGGTCCCGTGTGAATGCGGTGGTTCCGCCCCTCAGCATCGATGGGCCGGTACTCACGGTCAGGAGGTTCCCCGGGGAGAGGCTGCAGGGTGACGACCTGGTGCGCCTGGGCGCCATGTCCCCCGAGATGCTCGACGCCCTGCGGTCTGCGGTGGCCGCGCGCCGGAACATCCTCGTCACGGGTGGCACCGGCAGCGGCAAGACCACAACCCTGGCCGCCCTGTGCGCGGCCATCGGGCCCACTGAGCGGGTGATCACCATCGAGGATGCCGCCGAACTGAGGCTGCCCCTCGAGCACGTGGTGCGCCTTGAATCACGTCCGCCGGGCGTGGAGGGACGGGGCGCCGTGCCCATACGCGCCCTTGTGAGGAACGCCCTTCGCATGCGCCCCGACCGCATCATCGTGGGAGAGGTGCGAGGCGGCGAGGCGCTCGACATGATCAGCGCGCTCACCACGGGGCACGAGGGTTCCCTTTCGACCCTGCACGCCAGTTCTCCGCGCGAGGCCCTGCGCCGGCTGGTGACCCTCGCGTTGATGGGCGACCTCGAGTTGCCCTGGCGGGCTGTGGCCGACCAGGTGGCGAGCGCCGTCGACCTGGTGGTGCATCAGTCCCGTGACGCCTCCGGGGCGCGCCGCACGGTGGAGATCGCCGAGGTCGTGAGGGGCGATGACGGGCCCGGCACACGTCGCCTGTGCCGGTGGCGCCCGCATGCTGGTGGCGGGTTCGTCTGGGCGCCCGAGGCGGCGGCGTGGCTGGCGCGCCTTCGCACCGACTGCCAGAGGGCGGCGGCACCATGACGGCGATCGCCGGCCCTGCCCTGGCGGCGGCAGCAGCAGCAGCCACCGTGGTGGGCGTACGTTCGGCTCTGGGTGCCGGCGTTCGGCTGCCCGGCATGCGCGGCCGCCCTGCCCCGGGGTTTGCGCGCGCCCCTGGCTGGACCGCCTTCCAGGTGCGTGTGCAGCGAAGCGGAATCGGCGTTCGTGCGGAGGTCCTCCTGTGGGCTGCGCTCGGGGCCAGCGCAGCGTGCGCGGCATCACTGCTGCTGGTGCTGAGGAACCCCGTGATCGCATGCCTGGGCCTGCTGGCGGGGCCGGTCGCACTGCGATCGGTGCTGGCCGCAGCCGACCGACGGCATCTGCGCCGCGTGGGCGAGGCCATGCCGGCGGTCGCCCAGATGCTGGCGGGATCCGTGGCGGCTGGGCTGTCCCTGAGGCAGGCCATCATCCGGGCGGCACGTGACACGCCGGAGCCCCTCGGCGCCCAACTGCGCCGCGCATCGGGCGAGATGGAGCTGGGCGCGCGGGTGGACGATGCCCTGTCGGCCCTGGCGGCCCGCATGCCCGACCCCGACCTGGCGTTGCTGGTGACGGCGATCCTGGTGCAGCGCAGGACGGGTGGCGACCTTGCCCGGGCGCTGCGCGACATGTCGGGCAGGCTCGAGGAGCGGGGCAGGCTGGCGCGCGAACTGCGAGGCGCCACCGCGCAGGCCAGGGCGACCGCGTGGATGGTGGCGGGCCTGCCGGTGATGGGCGCGGCCCTTGCCGAGGCCGCCGCCCCGGGCCTGATCGCACGCACGGCATCGTCTGCCGCAGGACTCGCCGTGATCGTGGTGTCCGTCTTCCTGCAGGCGCTGGGCATCGTGATCATCCGCCGCATCGCGATGGTGCAGCCCTGATGCCCTCGCCGGCGGTTCTGGTGCTGCTGGCGGCAGCCATGTGCGCCGTGCTGGGCGTGGCGCAGCAGCGCCGCCTTCGGGTGGGCGCGCTGCATCCGGGCGATGGCGTGCCGCGGGCGATCACCGTGCTCGCCCGCGTGCCCCTTCCGCCGGCAGTGCGATCGGTGCTGGCTGGCACCGTGGACAGCGGGAATCTGGTGGCAGCCGGCCTGGCGCCGGATGCCACGGCGGCCCTCATCGCCCGAGCCCGGGCAGGCGGTGCCGTCGTGGGGCTGGTGGTGGGCGGCCTTGCTGCGGTGATCGCCCTGCCCATGGCGCTGCTGGCTCCCCTGCTGGCAGTTGCGGTGCGTGCCGCACCCGACCGCGCGGTGGCCCGACGTGCCCGCGCGAGACGGGCGGCGATCGTGCGGGCACTGCCGGACCTGCTCGACCTCATGGTGATCTGCGTGGAGGCCGGCATGGCCCTCGACCCGGCACTGTCCCTCGCGGGCGATCGCCTGGGCGGGCCCCTGGGCGCGGAGGTGCGGGCGACGCTGGGTGATCAGGCGCTGGGTACCCCGCGCCGGGCGGCCTACTCGGACCTGGCGGTCCGAACGGGTTCCAGCGACGTCGGGCGCCTGGTGGCGTCGCTTCTGCAGGCGGAGGAGCTGGGCACACCGCTGTCCACGGCGCTGGCGGGGCAGGCCGAGGCGCTCCGTGCAGCCAGGCGGCAGCGGGCACGCGACAGCGCGGCACGCGCAGCCCCCCGTATTCAGCTGGTGGTGGCTCTCGTGATGGTGCCCGGGGCCATGCTGCTGATTCTCGGGGTGATGATCATCGAGCTTGCCGGCCAGGTGGGCGTGGTGATGGGCGGCCCGTGAACCAGCGGGGCAGCACCACGGCCGAGTACGTGGGCATCGTCATCGTGATCGTCCTGGTGTTCATGGCGCTGGTCGCCGTGCGGGCCACCACCCTTGGCAATCGGGCCCCGGTGAGGCCGCTGCCGGCGATCCTGCGGTTGATCCAGGCCCCGATGAAGCCCATCACGCCTGTGCGTCCGCACCGACCATTCGCTCCGCGCGGGCCGCGGCGCCCGCCCCGCCCGCGTCCGCCGGCGCCGGAGGTGCTGCTGCCGCCGTGGGCAGCCGGCAACCCCTGACCGGTTATCGTCACGGGCATGAGCGACGCCACCCCTTGCCCCCGGTGCGGAGCGGGATCCCGCTTCCTGCTGTCGCCGCACGACCGCGAGGGCGGTCCTGCCGCAGTGGTTCGGCTGTGCCTGTCGCGCGTGTGCGGTGTGGGCTTCACCGATCCCGCTCCCGGTGGTGCGCCTGCGGCGCCCGCCGCGTCGCCGGCGGGCGAGGTGGAGGATCGCCTGGCGGCGCGCATCGTCGGCGCGGGCCTTGGGCACCTGATCCGCATGCTGCCCCGCAACTCGCTGGTGGTCGATGTCGGCGCGGGGTCGGGGCTGCGCGCCCGGGTGCTGGCCGAGCGCGGCATGCGCGTGGTGGCGATCGAGCCCGACCCCCTCGAGGAGATGCGCGCCCACGCGATGGTGTCGTCGCTGCCCGCGGGCAGGGTGGAGGTGGTGCGGGCGGGGGTGCACGACCTGCCCGAGGTCATGGCGGGGCGCACCGCGCACGCGGTGGTGATGTGGCACGT
>CAMCDF010000012.1 GCA_945873475.1 Bifidobacterium breve
GGCCGTGCCCGACACCGCGACCATGGCGCCCGATTCACCGGTGGCCATCATGGCCCGCGCGCGGGCGCGGTCCTGGGCCTGCCCGGACGCGGCGAGGATGCCCGCCAGGTACACGGCCGCCAGGGCGACCCCCACCAGCACCGGCAGCAGCGCCAGCACCTCGAGAGACGCCTGCCCGTCTTCGGCCGGGCGGCGGGGCATCAGCCGGCCACCCGGGCGTCGGCCGACACGCTTGGCCCCGGCACCCACGGCACCAGCATCGGCACGGAAATGGTCACCGACACCCTGCGTGACCCATCACGGGCCTGCACGACCCGCACGCGCGAGCCATCTGACAGGCCCCCACCCAGCACGCGCTGCGCGGCATCGCGCGCCGGCGCGTCAACCTGAACGGCCCGCGCACCCGCCCGCGCGGCCTCGCGCGCCGCGCCCCAGGCGTGCGCCGCCACGCCCACCTGCACGGCCACCGCGCCGGCCAGGGCCACCAGCGGTACCACCGCCACCAGTTCCACCGATGCCTGACCGCGCTCGCGTGCCATGCGCCCAACGTATGCACGCAGGTCGCACGCGTGGCGCGCGAATCGCGCCGGGTGCGCCCCGAGGGGGTTACGGGGTGGCTACAGCCGCCTGCTGCTGCGGATGATCCACCAGATCGACAGCCCCAGGGCGACGATGAGCGCGAGGAAGCCCAGCGGGGTGATGCGGTCGGCCAGCAGCGGGTACCCGGCGACGAGCAGGAAGGCGATGGCCAGGGCGGCCACCACGATGGCCACGCGCTGCCACGGCCTGAGCACCAGCCACGCCAGCTGGTTGCGCCGGAAGTACGCCACCCCGGCAGCGAGCATCGCGACCACGAACAGGACCGAGATCACCTGCGACGCCGTGGCGATGGCCACCGTGAAGGCGCGCTCCCACACCACGACGAGCGCGGCGAGGCCGAGGATGATGATCGCGTTGCGGGCGCCGACGGGCATTGGGTGAGGATACCGTCGCCATCGGCTCTACAGTGCACCCGTGCAGCCGACCTCGCCAGATCGCATCGCCGTACTCCATTCCACCGACGCCCCCGGCTACGTGGACCTCCGCACCGACGCGCCGGACGGCCCGCAGGTGGCCACGGCGTTCCGCAGTGGCGGGCCCGGCGCCGCCGTGCTGGGCCCGGGCGAGCTCACCATCAGCGCTCCGGCGCCATGCCCCGCCGGATCACGCCGCCTGCTCATCACCCCCGATGGCGCAAGCGCCGGGTACCTCGAGTACCGCTGGCAGCTGTCGCCCGTGCGGTGCGTCATCGCGCTCGTCGGCGACGACGACCGGGGCGTCATCGCGTGGACCCGCGAGCGACGGGCGCTGCCCGCCGCCCTGGCCCGCCTGAGACTCGCCCGGGCGATTCCATCGATGGCGGTCATGATCGGGCAGGACGAGCGCGGGTCGATCGATCCGGTCGAGGGCGGCCATGTGCTGTCGTGGCACGGGGCCGAGCGGCTCACCCGCACGCAGTCGCTGCTGCTGGCGATGGCTCCCGTGCTGGGCGCGCGGGCCTAGGCGCCGGCGGGCCGCGGGGGCGCCTGGCCCCCATCGGCGGGCACGAAGGCCGGGCACCTCATCACGGGCACGGCCGGGTACCGCGGCATGCGCGGTTCCTCGCACATGGTGAACACCGACCTGCGGGTGGGCACCAGCCGCTGGAACACGCACCGGTCGCACAGCCCCCCGGGCATGCGACGGGGCGCGTTGCTCACGCCGCGGGCGCGCCCGCCCGCAGGGCGTCGGCCAGGCCCACGAGGGGCAGGTCGCCGTCGAGGTCCCCGTGCCGGGCGCGCACCGACGCCGTGCGGGTCTCCACCTCGCGGTCGCCGACGATGAGCAGGTAGGGCACCTTGCCCAGCTCGCCGTCGCGGATGCGCTTGCCCATGCTCTCGCTGCGGGAGTCCACCTCAGCGCGTACGCGCGATCCCCTCAGCGTGGCGCACACCTCATCGGCGTACGGCGCGTGGCGGTCGGACACCGGGATCACCCGCACCTGCTCGGGCGCCAGCCAGAACGGCAGGTCGCCGCCGGTGTCCTCGAGGAGGATGCCCAGGAAGCGCTCGAGCGATCCGGTGATGGCGCGGTGGATGATGACCGGGCGCTCCACGGTGTCGTCGGCCGTCGTGTACTCCAGGCCGAAGCGCTCGGGCATGTAGAAGTCGAGCTGGCAGGTGCCGAGCTGCCATGAGCGTCCCATGGTGTCGGTGACCTGGATGTCGATCTTGGGCCCGTAGAAGGCGCCGTCGCCCTCCTTGATGCCGTACTCGCGATCGCCCAGGGCCAGCCGCAGGGCCTCTTCGGCGGCGTCCCACATCTCGGGCGTACCGGTGGCCTTCTCGGGCCGCGTGGACAGGAACATCGCCACGTTGCCGAAGCCGAAGCGCGCGTAGAAGCGCTCGGTGAGGTCGAGGATCGCCCGCACCTCGGACTGGATCTGATCCATCCGGCAGAACACGTGGGCGTCGTCCTGCGTGAACGCGCGCACGCGGAACAGGCCGTGCAGCACGCCCGAGAGCTCGTGCCGGTGCACGTGGCCGAACTCGGCCAGGCGCAGCGGCAGCTCGCGGTACGACCGGCGGGTGGACCGGAACACCAGGCAGGCGCCCGGGCAGTTCATGGGCTTCACGGCGAACCCCTGCTCGTCCACCTCCGTGAAGTACATGTTGTCCTTGTAGTGCTCGTAGTGACCGCTCTGCTTCCAGAGCTCGTCGGAGAGCATGGTGGGGGTGCGGATCTCCTGGTAGCCCATGGCGTCGAGCTCGGTGCGCAGCGCCGCCTGGATCTCGTTGACCACCACCATCCCCTTCGGCAGGAAGAAGGGGAATCCGGGGCCGGCCTCATCGAAGTAGAAGATGCCCAGGTCGCGGCCCACCCTGCGGTGGTCGCGGGCGCGTGCGGCCTCGAGCCGCTCGAGGTGCTCGTCGAGCTCGGCACGGGTGGGGAACGCCGTGGCGTACACCCGGGTGAGCATGGGGTTCTTCTCGCTGCCGCGCCAGTAGGCCCCGGCCACCGACAGCAGCTTGACGTGCCCGATCTTCCCGGTGTCGTGCACGTGCGGTCCACGGCAGAGGTCGATGAACTCGCGCTCGCGGTACAGCGACACGTCGGCCTCGCCCTGGCGACCCAGCTCCTCCACCTGGTCCACCTTGTAGGGCTGGGCCCGATCGGCGAAGAACGCCGCGGCGTCGGGGATGCTCATGACGGTGCGCTCGAAGGGCGCCTTCGACTTCGCGATGCGGTTGATCTCGGCCTCGATGGCCGGGAAGTCGTCCTCGGTGAGCGGCTGGTCGAGCTCGAAGTCGTAGTAGAAGCCGTCCGCGATGGGCGGGCCGAAGCCGAAGCGCGTGCCCGGGAACAGGCTCATCACGGCCTCGGCCATCACGTGCGCCGCCGAGTGGCGCATCACGTACAGGTGATCGTCGCCGCTCTTGCCCGTGACGATGGCGATCTCCTCGCCATCGGCGAGGGGGCGCGCGAGGTCGCGGATCTCGTCGCCCACGCGCACGGCGAGGGCGGCCTTGGCCAGGCCGGGGCCAATCGCGGCGGCGGCGTCGTGGCCGGTGGCGCCGTCGGGCAGGTCGAGCCGGTTACCGTCGGGGAGGACGACGTGCATGTGGTTGGCGTGCTCCTCGCGAGGACGGTCGTGACGGCGGCCGATGCTAGCAATGGCGCCGGGCCGGGCCGTACCCCCCTTGCGGGGCGTCCTGAACGGGCGGAAGATGAAGCCCTCATGCGCTGGCTGCTCTGCGGATCATCCCCCACCCCGGTCGCCCGACGGGTGGTTCCCGCCATCCTGGCGTCACTGGTGCTCGCACTCTTCGGCACCGTGTTCATCATCTGGGCGCCGAACGTGCCCGGACCGGGATGGATACGGGGCGCGTACGTGCTGTTCGTGGTGGTGGCGCTGAAGCTGCCGCTCATCGCCATTCTCTGGTGGCTCATCGCCCGCAACCACGACTGGCCCCACAGCCAGCCCAAGTGGCTGCCGCCCGAGCAGGCCGAGATCCTCGCCTACCTCGAGTCGGAGGCCAACCGGGCCGCCCTGCTGCCCGATGCGGTCGAGCGCCTCGGGTACCTGTCGCAGGAGGCCTGGCACGTGGCCGACCGGCTCGATGGCGACGCCAAGGTCGACGCCCTCACGGTGGCCCTGCGCATCGACCTGGTGTGCGAACGCGCCCGCCGCGAGCGCAGCGAGCGCTGACGCCTATACGGCGGTGCCCACCAGGGCGCCGATGAGCGAGGTGATTGCCATGGCGGCGGCGCCCCAGAACACCACGCGTGCGGCCGCACGCAGCACCGGCGCCTTCCCCAGCATCGCCCCGACGGCGCCCAGCAGCACCAGGCCCACCAGAGTTACGGCCACGGTCACCCAGATGCGCGCCGCCTGCCCGTAGGGCGGCAGCACCGCGAGGAGGGGCAGCATGGCGCCCACCGCGAACGAGAGGGCCGATGCCACGGCGGCCTGCATGGGGCGCGCCTGCGCGTACTCGGTGATACCCAGCTCATCGCGGGCGTGGGCAGCCAGCACATCGCCCTTCGAGAGCTCCTCGGCGACCTGCCGCGAGAGCTCCGGCGAGAGCCCCCGGTCCTCGTAGATGCCCGCGAGTTCGGCCAGCTCGCCCTCGGGGTCGTCCTGCAGCTCGCGTGTCTCGCGCGCCAGGTCGGCGCGCTCGGCATCGCGCTGCGAGCTCACCGACACGTACTCGCCCGCCGCCATCGACATTGCGCCGGCGGCAAGGCCCGCGATGCCCGCGGTGATGACCGCCCCGCGATCGGCGCCGGCCGACGCCACGCCCAGGATCAGGCTCGCGGTCGACACCAGGCCGTCATTCGCGCCCAGCACCGAGGCGCGCAGCCACCCGGTTCGGCCGGTGGCGTGCTGCTCACGGTGCGACGGCAGTTTCAACATTGCGAACATACGGTAAAGAAAACCCGAGGCAGACGCTGTAAGGCTTGCCTCAGAAATCTGGTGCTGTATAAACCAGTCATGCAGTTGGAGTCCTCGTGATTCCGGCCAGCATGGCGGTATTGAGCGGCGGACGTTCCGAGGTCGGGGGGCCTTGGTAGCGCGGGAAATCGGGGGGTTCCCCGCGCCGTCCGCCGCCGACCGCTTTCCTGCGATGCTGTGGACCGTGAACACGGTGCGCACACGCGTGAGCGGGGCCGCGGAGTCGCTGCTCACCGCCAACTGGCGTGAGGGCCAGGGACGCTCGGGGGCCCGCTACGCCTACACGTGCCCGGACGGCGAGAAGTACCCGTACCAGTGGTTCTGGGACTCCCTCATGCACGCGCTCGCGTGGAATGAGATAGACCCCTCGCGCGCGGCGGCCGAGCTGCGGTCGCTGGCGACCGCCCAGCAGGCCGACGGCCTGATTGGCCACACCATCTTCTGGGATGCCCCGGTGCGCATCATGCGCCTGGCCTTCTACAACGTGCGCCGGCGGGGCGACATGAGCACCGCCACGATCCAGCCGCCGTTCATCGGGTGGGCCTGGGCCGAGGTGGCCGGTCGCCTGGGCGACGACGCCTTCGCGCAGCAGGGCCGCGAGGTCGTGAGCGCCTACCACGCATGGATCGAGCGCGAGCGCGTCGACTCCACCGGGCTCGCCTGGGTAATCCTGCCCGACGAGACCGGCTGCGACGCCTCACCGGTATTCGACGAGGCCCTGGGCTGGCGGCGCCATGGCACCCCGGGCTTCGCGGCGCTGGTGGCCGACGCCCGCAGGCACGACTTCTCGTTCCGGCGCATCCGCGACGCGGGCGGCTTCACGGCGGCCTGCCCCCTGGTGAACGCCTCGCTCGCCCTGGGCTATCTGGGGCTGGCGGCGCTGGGTGACCCGGGGGCGCGCGAGCGCGCCCGGCAGGTGACCGAGGCCATCGTGGACCATCTGTGGGACGACCACGCGGGCATCTTCCGCCTGCTCGGCCCCGATGGGCGCCCCTCCCCCGTGACCGCCTGGCAGGGACTGGCCCCCGCGGCGCTGCCGGACCTTCCGCATGAGATCCGCGCCCGCGTGGTTGACGACTGGATCACGCGCCCCGATCGCTTCTGGCCACCCCATCCGGTGCCGTCGGTGAGCCTTGACGACCCATCGTTCATGCGCGGAGATGGCAGGGTCATCCCCAAGTACTGGCGCGGGCCGTCGTGGCCCTTCACCCCGCCGTTCGTGGTGCCGGCACTGCTGCTGGCAGGGCGCCACGCCGATGCCACAGTGCTGGTGTCGCGGCTCGAGGAGCGGCTCGACGCACAGGGCTTTCGCGAGTACACCGACCCGCTCGACGGCACCGGCATGGGAGCGCGGGCATTCAGCTGCCAGGCCGTGGCGGTGGCCACCCGGGCGTGGCTCGACCGGCCGCCCATCCCCGTGCGCGGCTAGCCCGGGAGACCCCTCACGACACCACCGCCCAGCCGATGGCGGTGCCGAATGAGTTCTTCTGGGCGAACAGCGGGTTGGCGGTGGCTGCCGCCTGGGCCGGGTTCGTGGGGATTCGCCGCACGACCACCAGCTCGATGTTCGACTGCGCGGGCATGCCCTTCGTGCGGGTGAGGTACGAGACCAGCACGAGCCGGGCGTCACGGCGCCCCAGGCCGGTGGTGTCGGACCCCTCGAACCGGAACTCCCGCGCGGTGGGCCACGACACCACCGGCGCGCTGAAGTCCTTGCCCGTGAGCACCCGGTACCCCAGGGTCGACCCCGGAAGCTGCGACAGCCTCTTCGCGCTGCGCCTGTCCCTGAAGATGAACGTGAGGTCGGTGCGGCACCACGACTGGGCGTCGTCGTAGATGCGGATTCGCGAGACCACCCTCACCGATGCCGTGCCGTTCGGAGCCGTGGCGTTTCGCGCCGTGCGCACGTCCTGCTGGTAGAAGGTCTGCGAACACGGGGCGACTGGCGGCGGGGGCGGCGGAGCCGGCAGGGTCACCGCGACGGATGCCTCGGGCGGCACGGCCCCCGATGCCGACACCACGCGGGCGGAGAGCGTGTACGAGGTACCGACCGACAGCCCGGCGATGGTGGCCCGGCCGGCCGACAACGCCGCGGTGGTGGTGGCGCCCCCCGGGCTGGCGGTCACCCGCACCAGCGGGTCGCGCCACGGGCAGGTGGTGGTGTCAGCAGCCCACGCCGCCGTGGCCGAGGTGCCGTCAGCCGTGGCGGTGATGGCCGTGGGCGAGGTGACCGTGTCGCAGATCCAGTCGCGTGCGGCGGACACCCGGGCGTACACCCCCGGGGACCCCGGGTCGCCGCAGCGGAGGCCCCAGCTCACCACCCCCACCTGCACGGGCCTGCCACCTGCGATGGTGGTCATCGGGCCACCGGAATCGCCCGAGCAGGTGTCGTTGCGCACCGGGGCCGGTGGTGGCGGTGAGGGGCCGCTACCCGCACAGATCATGCTGGCGGGACGGAAATCCGATCCCAGCAGTGTGGAGCACGTGGCATCGGTGAGCAGCGGGATGCCCCCCGACACGCTCTGGAGGATCGTGGCGGTCGGGTCGCTGGCCGAGCAACTGGATGGCTCCGAGGGGTTGATGCCGCACGAGATGAGCCCCCAGCCGGCGATGGCGGCATTGGCCGTGCCCGCGCTGCCCGCCACCTGCGCGGCGGCGATGGCGGCGTCGTCGGACGGCGCGGGAATGGCGACGCCGGGAGCCGTGGTGGCCGTGGGCAGGCGAAGCAGGGCCAGGTCCCAGCTCTTGGTCGACGAGTTGTACGACGGGTGCGGCAGCGCCGCATCGGGCGTTATCGCGGGGCCCGGGCTGCTGCGCGTGTACGCCCCGGGATGGGCGCGGAGGGTGGACGTGGCCTGCCCATCGATGCAGTGCGCGGCGGTGAGCACCCATCGCGAGTTCATCACCGACCCAGCGCACAGGTAGGGGCCCGGGTAGAGCAGGGTCATGAAGCGCCAATCGGCGGCAACCGCATCCACGCGCCCGGGCCCCACGATGCGCGTGGACATCTCGGAGGCCCCGACCTGCCCCACGGCCATCAGGAAGAGCACAACGGCGATGGGTGCGATGAGCCGGCGAATCACCCGCCCAGCCTACCGACGCACCCCGTACGCTCCGCTCCATGGCAGTGCCCCGCGACCACGTGACCCCCGGGACAATCGGCCGTGGCTACTCGGCCACGGCCGCCGACTACGACGCCGCGGTCAGGTACAACATCGAAGGCGCCCAGCGGCTGATCAACGCAATGCCCCAGGGCGACTACGCACGGGTCATCGACATCGGCTGCGGCACGGGGGTGGGATCGCTGGCCATGGCCCGGCGCTTCCCCTCGGTGCGCGAGATCACGGGGGTCGACCCATCGGCCGGGATGCTCGACCAGTTCCGGGCCAAGCTGCAGGATGCCCCCGACGTCGCCGTGTCGCTGGTCGAGGGCGGCGTCGACGACCTCGACGTTCCTGATGGCACGTTCGACGCCGCCATCATGACCATGTCGTTCCACTGGTTCCCGCGAAAGGCCGCCGCCACGCAGCGCATCGCGCGCGCCCTCGCCCCGGGCGGCATCTTCGCCGCGGTACTGCCCGGCGAGGGCGTGGACGAGGAGTTCCGCAGCCTGCTGGCGCAGGTGGAGCCCCCGCACACGGCGTTCCTGGGGTCGTTCCAGGCCGCGCCCCGGTCGCTGCGCCAGATGGACGCCTACCTCGAGGGCGCGGGGCTCGAGGTGCTGGACATGTGGATCGAGAGGCGCCTGCGGCGCTCGAGCGTGGATGCCTACCTCGAGCGCATGCGCGTGGTGGCCGGTCACCTGGGCCAGGGCATGGACCCCGCTGACCTCGATCAGAATCTGGCCGCCCTTCGCGCCAAGATGGAGGACGCCGCGGGCCCCCGCGGCTTCGAGTACGAGTTCTGCAAGCTGTTCGCAATCGCCAGGAGACCCGCATGAGTGATGGCCGTGACCTCGTCGCCGATGGATTCACCGAGACGGCGTCCGACTACGAGGACGCCGTGCGCTTCAACATCGAGGGCGGCCAGCGCCTGGTGATGTCGATCCCGGCCGGCCACTACGAGGATGTCCTCGACGTGGGCTGCGGCACGGGCTGGACCACCCAGGCGCTGATCGATCGCTTCAGCCCCGCGCGCATCACGGGAGTCGATCCGTCGGAGGGCATGCTCGAGCAGTTCCAGGCGAAGGTCGGGGGCATCGACGGCGTGGAGATCACCTTGGCGCAGGGTGACGTGGAGAACATGCCGGTTCCCGATGCCGCCTTCGACCTGGTGATCTGCTCGATGGCCTACCACTGGTTCCCCCGCAAGTGGGATGCCGCCAAGGCCATGGCGCGCGCGCTGAAGCCCGGCGGCGTGATGGCCATCCTGTGCTCGGGCCGCGGCGGCGAGCAGGCCTACCGGGACATCCTCGCCAACCTCGAGCCGCCCAACTACACGTGGCTGGGGGCCTTCGACGCCGTGCAGCGGGACATCCCCGAAATGGAGGACTACCTGCTGCAGGCCGGCCTCGACGTGCAGGACGTCTGGATGGAGCGACGGGTGCGCCACACCACCGTGGAGGCCTACCTCGAGCGCATGCGCGTGGTGGCCGGGCACCTGATCGGCGACCAGTCCGAGGACGACGTTGCCGCCTACATGGACCAGGTGGAGGCGGCCATGCGCCAGGCATCGGGGCCCCGCGGCTGGACGTACGACTTCACCAAGCTCTACGCGATAGCCCGCAAGCCCGGCTGATGGCACCCGGCTACCTCGCCGCACCGGGTGCGGCGCGGTAGCGTGGCGGTGTGCCCCGCGCCCTCCGTACCCTCTCCGGCGTCGTCGCCACGGTGACGCTTGCCGTGCTGGCCCAGACGGCCGGCGCCGCGTCGTTCGCGTACGACGCCGATAGCGATGTGCTGCGCCTGACGGCGGCGACGGGCGAGGTCGTGATGCTCGAGCCCACCTCGAACCCCGATGCTGTGCCGCCCACGTTCGGGTACGTGGCGAGCGCCACCTCCGCAGGCGTGTCGGTCCCATGGGCCGGCACCAACCGGGCAGGGCTCTTTGCCTACACGGTTCCGGTTCCGGGATCACCTCCGGAACACGGGCTGACGATCGAGCCCGACGTCTCCGGCGGCCTGCCACTCGAGCGCATCGAGATCGTGGACGACACCGGCGCGGCAGAGGTGAGGATCGCGGGCGGAGGGGAGCCCTACCGAGACCCCATCTCGGTGGCCCTCGGCAATGCGCTGTCGCTCGTGAGGGTGGACGCCAACGGTGTGGCGCCGATCTCCTTCGGCACCACATCGCTGTCCATCAGCGCCCCGGAGATCCAGCTGTACGACGACATCACCGCTGCCTCATCCATCACCCTCGCGTCGTCCAACCCCATCAAGCTCATGAAGCCCGCCCCCGGAGTCGGCCGGCCGGTGCTGTCGCTGACGGCGAGTTCGCTGGTGAGCACCACGGCCATCGTGGGGAACGCGAGCGCAACGATGAACGCGCTGGAGGTTCAGGGCCCGTGGCGCGCCGGCACGGTCACCAGCACCGCGCTCATCACGGCGCCCGGCACCACCCGGCTGCTGGGCGACCTCACCACCACCGACGGGGTGGATCTCGGGGCGCTCGAGATCGGTGGGGAGGGCATCCGGCGCACCATCACCGGCCCGGACATCGCCGTGGACACCGTCTCCGGCGGCTTCGGCGCATGCGGCGCGCCCGATGTGGTCGGCATGTGTGATGTCGATGCGCAGGGCCCGGGCGGTGGCGAGGTCACCTTCGCCGGCGACCTGCGAACGGCCGGTGGTGGCAGCGGCATGGGCGTCATCGAGGTCACGGGCGATACGCGGTTGTGGGGGGACATCACCGCGCCGGATGCCGAGGTGACCTTGGCGGGTGACCTGAGGCTGCGTGGCGGCCCCACGCGGCGCATCACGGCACGATTCCTCCAGACCCTCGGTGGACTCGAGCAGGACCAGTCGGCGTGCGGCGCTGCGGAGATGTCCGCATGCGCCGGGGCGGGGCCGTACACGTCGACTGTGCCGACCACCGACGTGGTGGTGGACGCCCTGTGGGCGAATGCGCTCACCGCGTACCTGCCCGGGTCGATCACCGCGCTGCAGACGGTGATCACACCGTCGAGCGGCGTCATGGCCTCCACGCTCCAGTCGGGTGGCACCCTCGACCTGCGCGGTGGCGTGTCGGTCGGGCAGACCGGGGCGCTCACGCTGTCGGGTGCCCCGACCATCCTGGCCGGCGTGAGGCAGCCGCTGGCCGTGGGGTCGATCGGGGCCTCAAATGGTTCGGGGCCGTGCACGCCCGGGCCCCTGATGGTCCTCGGCGACTGGCGGCTCACCGCCCCCATCGAGTGCCTGTCGACCCTCACCACGTCAGGCGGCACCGCCACGCTGGCCGCCGACGTCGCCACCGACGCCTATCAGGCGTACGGCGGCCCGGTTGTGCTCGACCTCGGATCGGGCACGCGCACCCTGCGCGCCGGTGGCGGATCGGACGTCGCGTTCAACGGCGGGTCGGTCAGCGCCGCCTGGGCCCCCGCCACAGGGGCTGTGGGCTCGTACACGGCGTCGCTCAGCCCTGCCGGGAACACCTGCACCACATCCGATGCGTCCACCACCTGCTCCTTCGGATCCGTCGCGCGCGCGCCCACCGTGGTGGCGTCGGTGACGGCGAACGCCCGGGCCGCAACCCCCGCGGCGGGGTCTGGTGGGGCGGCGGAGCGCCCGCTGCCGGGCGGCCGCACAACCCGCCGTCAGGTGGCCCGCGGGTCGAAGACCGTGCTCACCCGGCTCATCGTTCCCCCTGCCTCGCGCGGCACCCGCAGGTGGTCGGAGAAGGGCCCGTGCTCCATCGCCCGGGGCCGGCTGGTGGCGCCCCGCCGGGCGGCCACCTGCACGGTGTCGCTGTCGGTGGCCCGCCACCGGCGCACGCCCGCATGGACCGGCAGGGCCACCGTGGTCGTGCGGTAGGCCCCGTCAGGCCGTGAGGAAGCCGTGCACGAGGTTGGCCACGATGCGCGCGCCGGCGGTGTCGAGGTGCACCCCGTCGGGCGACAGCAGGAACCCCGCGCGCTGCGCGATGTCGTCGTACGAACGGCCCAGCGTGAAGTGCCCCACCAGCGACTCCAGCCCCGGTCGCCACGACCCCGTGTAGGCGGGGCCCTCTTCCCTGCCCGTGGCCACGATGACCTCGGCCATGCGCTCGTGCACCGGCAGGTAGGTGGCACCTGTGGCATCCACCACATCGCGGATGACGGCGTTGAAGGTGCGCACGGCGTCGTTGGCGGGAGAATCAAGGTCCTGCCCCAGCGGCGGCAGCGAGCACACGGCCACGTGCGTGCCGGCGGTGTGCAGACGGTTCACCACCGCAAGCAGGCAGTCGCCGAACCACTCGGGCGACGGGTTGCGCGGCAGCCCCTTCGACCGCCGGGTCATGTCGCGGGCCTCGTCCGACAGCGTGGCCTGAACGTCGTTGGTTCCCACGAGGATCACCGCGAACGCCGGGTCGCAGGCCATAACGCGGTTCATGTCCTGCAGCATCTCCCAGCACACGCGCCCGTTGACACCGCCGTTGACGAAGGCGAGGTCGAGGTGCTCTTCCCGCAGCATGCGCACGAAGTCGACACTGGCGCGCCCCCGCACGATGCTGGCCCCCATCACCGCGACGACGGGGCGCCGTGTGCGCTCGTCATCGGGCAGCCCGAGGAACGAATCGATGTCCCCTGCTGCGGCGCCCTGGACGTCGCGCACCGTCTTGGCCAGCACCGCGGCACCCACCAGACCCGCGGCCACGATGCCCATGCCTATCGTGCGACCGATGCGCATGCCGCCACGCTAGCGGGCGCGGCGGCGGCGCGAGGTCACACGCAGATGGTCACGTGCCACGCGATGATCTTCACCGACACGCAGGCGCTGAACGGGTTGAACCCGAGGCTGATTGATCCGTCGAACACGGTGAACCAGCTCCCGAGGACCTCACCCTGCACGTCCACGCCACCACTGCCGTAGATGCTGAAGTAGGGCGAGTACGTGCCCACGAACAGATGGATCGTGTAGTTGAACGACGCCGAGTAACCGAAGCCCAAGTGGCTGCCGGACGAGCTGGCCCCGCCGTTCGAGTCCATCGTCAGGCCGAACTCACCGGACGTGCTGAGGGTCGTGTTCAGGCTGAAGTTGAAGCCGTTGCTCGAGATGCCACCCGTCACCGAGAACACCACGGGGGCGGGCTGGGTGCAGTTGTCGTCGCAGTCGCTGAACGATGCCGCCACGTCGAACCTGGCACCGAGGGCGGTCAGGTCGCCATCGAGTGCGGCCTGGAACAACGGCGGTGCGCCCTCCTGGGCCAGGAAGCTGATGTTGCCGTTCACCGACACGCCGGTGCTCGAGTTGCCGAACGATGTGCTGACCGCCGCCAGCACGCTCATCTCGGAGGGCGTCTGCGTGAGCGTGAACGAGCCCTGCCCCAGCGTGAAGCCGCCCAGCTCCAGGGGGTCGAGCGATCCGTACAGCGTGGTGGACGGCGCCCCGCCCACCTCCGAGAAACTGCCGCCCAGGTCGACGTTGGTACCCCCGGGCAGGCCCAGCTGCGCGTTGCCGCTGATGCTGATGTTGCCGCCGCTGTTGGATGCCGCCACGTTCAGCTGCAGGTCGAACCCGGCGAGGTCCACCTGCCCCTGTCCGGTGAAGGTGAAGTTCCCGTTGCTCTGGATCTCGGCCTGGATTCCGATGGCCGGCTGGTCGGCCTGCGGCGAGAGGTCGATCGCCGCGTTGACCGTGGCGTAGGCGTCGCCCCCGACGCTGCCGATCCCGACCGAGCCCAGGATGTCGAAGTCGGCGAGGGTGATGCCGACGTTGTCGGCCGAGAAGCTGAAGTCGCCCGGCGACCCCGCCACCTGCTGGCCCGCCGCGTTTGTGACCAGGCTCTGGCACCCCGGCTGGTACACGATGGTGCCTGCCAGCTGGGCGTTGAAGATGCCTGCGTAGGCGATATCGCCCTGGAACGACGCACACTCCGGCGAGATGTTCAGCGTGGCCGGCTGGGCCTGGCTGCCGATGGTGAAGCCCACGGCCGTTGTGAGTACCGCCGACGCCGACACGTCGAAGTTGGCGGGCGACGCCTGGTAGTTCATGTCGAACGTGCCGTCGATCTCGAGCGCGCCCTGCACGCCGAGATTGGTGACGCTGGCGTCGAAGGTCACCTGTTCGGGAACGCCGTTGTCGATGTCGACGGTGAAGTTGGTGATGTCGATGTCGGTACCCAGCAGGTCCATCTGACCGCTGGCGGATATGTCGATCTCGTTCTGGCCGCCACCGAAGGTGACCGATGCGGCCACCTTCATCTTGCTGAGGCTGAAGCCCCCGACCGAGAAGGTGCCCTCCTGACTCATGGTCAGGGAGCCCGTGGTGATGGGCCCCTGCTGATCGAGGCTGCCGGCCACCGAGATGCCGTTGCCGAGTATCGAGAAGCCGCCCGAGAACGAGACGTCGTTGATGCCCTGGGCCTCGTCGAGGAACACCGACAGCTGGGTCTCCTGGAACTGCAGGTCTCCCAGCGAGAAGGCGCCGACGGTCATTGAGGCCTTGAAGCTGGTGTTCGGAGCCAGCGTGAGTGCCGCCGAGACGTCCACCTGCACGCCCAGCACCGCGCCATCGAAGGCCATCTGGAAGCCGGGTGCGATGGGCGGTGACTCGGGGCTCAGCTGGCAGCCATCGGGCGCCACGATGAACTCGAAGAAGCTGGCGCTCACCACGCCGCCGTCCACCTGCAGCACCGCGGGCGAGCCGGGCGCGCTGTTGCCCACCTGCACGTCGATACACGGGTTGGTGGCGTCGAACTCCGCCCCCACCGTGACCGGGATTCCCTGGCCGGGCACCTTGAAGGGGCCGGCAACGCTTGGCGGCAGGTCGCCGGATGCCACCAGCTTCATGCCCGGGGTGAAGGTGGCGAGGTTGATCTCGAAGGTGAAGCTGGCGTCGTCGATGACCAGCCCGCTCACGCCGAAGGCGTCCTTCCACCCCGAGGGATCGACGAACGAGAGCGACGCGGCAGCCGTTGTGGTGGCGACGTCGTACGACAGCGTCATGTCAAGGGTCGGCGCGGCACCGGTGCCACCGCCCATGGCGAGGGTGCTGAGGGTGGTGCTGGCACTCACGCCCACGTAGAGGCCGCTCGAGTTGCTCTCGATGTCGAACGACAGGCCCGTCGACCCGAGGCTGGTGCCGCCCATCTTCGGCAGCGTGAAGTTGCCGGGCAGGCCGATGGACGCGTTGAAGAAGCCCGTCTGCGGGTTCAACTGGATCGTGCCGAACGTGGGCGCGGGCACCGTGCCCATGATCTTCGAGAACCAGGCGGGGGCGCTGTACGAGCCGCCCACGCTCACCGACCCGGCGGCCATCTGGATGCTCTTCAGCCCGATGCCCGGCAGGTCGAGCGACATCGTGCTGGCGAACGACGACCAGCCCCAGGCGGCACCCGACTGCGACCCGTTACCCGACCCCAGCGACACGCCGTCGGGGTCCCAGCCGCCCAGGCTCCAGCCCAACGACGTGATGTTGGCCGCGATGTTCGAGAACGAGCCCAGGCCGGGGATGCGCACCGACCCGATGGCCGTCATCGAGAATCCGCCCTCGGACGACCCCGAGAATGACGGGGCACCGATCTTCGCCGGGATCGCCACGTCGGGGAATCCATATGTGACGTTGAACGACGGGCTGCCCAGGTCGATTCCCAGGCCGAGCGAGAGGTCCTCCACCCCGGCCTGCAGCGAGAAGCCGCCGCCCGAACCGATGCCGAGGATCGCGTTGGCACTGGCAGTGAAGCCGTCACCGATGGGCGGGGTGAGCTTGGCCTGCGTCGACATGCGCAGGAACACCGTGCCGGGCGGGCATGCGGGGCCGGTACCGGCCGAGCATTGATCCGACAGGTCGAGCTGCAGGTTGGACAGGCTGAGCACGCTCGACACGCGCCACGAGGGCACGGCGGCGTTGATGTCCCACGCCCATGCGCCCTTGGTCATGCCGACGGCGCCCGTGAACTGCGACGGGGTGAGCGTGAGGCCCGGCAGGGGGTTCCACGACGGACCCGAGGTGCCGGTGAGCGACAGATTCCAGTCTGTGCGACCCGAGTACGTGAGCGCCGCGCCCAGCACCACGGGCTGGGCGGATCCGCTCTGTATCGCGATGGACGCCTTGCCGGTGACCACCACTCCGTTGGACGCGTTGGGAGTCCATGTGGCCGTGACCCCGCTCACGGTGACGCCCTCCACCAGCGTGACCGGACCCGCCAGCGATCCGGTGACCGTCGACACAACGCTGCCGCCGGCGTTCGTGATGGTTCCGGTGAGATCGAGTGGCGATCCGCCGATGGCCATCAGGCCATTCGCGGTCACCGTCGCGTTGTAGGTACCGCCGGTCGAGATGGTCGCGCTCAGGTTGACCGAGCCGTCGTCGTCACCGGTGGCCGACGCCGAGAGCACAGACGATCCACCGGCGAACGTGAGGGTCGTCTGGCCGCTCCACCCCGAGGGCAGGGGCAGCATGGCGAAGTCGCCGGGTGAGGTCAGCTGGCCGGTGAGGCTGACCGACCGGCCATCCGACCCCGAGAACGCCAGCACCAGAGGCTGCTGGGGGTTGATTCCTATTGGCTGCAGTCCCCACGACGACGGCATCGTGAGCGTGCCGGTGGCCAGCTCGACGCCCGCCTCGGTGATGGACCCGCTGATGTTGGTGAAGGTAAGCGCCCCGACCGTGAGCGACGAGCGAGAGAAGTCGACCTCTGAGGGGATGAGGCCACCCAGGCGCTGCTGCTCGACGGCCCCCTGGGGCACGGTGACCTTGCTGAGCACGAGGCTGGCGCCACCCAGCGACAGGGTGACCGGACGCCCCGACGATGCCGCGCGCGCCGCCAGTGACAGGGCCGCGTTCGAGCCGGCAGTGGCCTTGACGCCCACGCCCACCATCACCTGTCCGGTGGCGGTTCGCCCCTTCCCGCCCTTCGCGGTGACGCGGTACACCAGCAGGGTGCCCTCGGCAGCCGGCGCGCGAAGACGCACCTCGGCCGCGCGCGGGTCGCTGACGGCCGTGGTGGGGCCGGACACCTGCGACCACTCGTACGAGACCTCGCCGTGCCACTCGCCGCGCACCGACGCCGTGAGGCGCAGTTCCTCATCCGGGCGCGCCGACACCACGGGGCCGCCCGTGATGCTGACCCCCGGCCCGCGCAGGTTGCGCTCGCGCGCGGCGCGACCCCACGAAGCCGCCTGCGCGCGGCGGCCCGAGGCGTCGGATGAGCGCCGCACATTGCGCGCCCGGGCGTCGGCCGCGGCCTTCGCGCGGGCCTCGGCCTGGCGCCGCTCGGCAGCCGGGGTGGATCCCGACGAGCGCGGCGTGATCTGCCGCACCTGCTGGCGCACCGTCGCGGTGGTGGACACCCTCTGCGTTCGGGTGGCACTGCCATCCGTGATGCTGAGGTCGAATACGAAGGCCGTGCGACGCCGCACCTGCGGGATCGTGGCTCGGGTGTGGGGAATGTTCGGCGACGCGATGCGCGCACGCGGGCTCACGCGACCGGCGCACTGGCGCACGGCCGCGGCATCAGCCGCGGTGAGGCACCGCTGGGTCCACCGGTAACGCAGCGAGAGGCCGTTGGAGGTGCTGCCCTTGCCGTCCAGCGACACCACGCGGGGTGCCGGGTTGCGTGATGCCGAGGGGAGGATGACCGACGGGCTGGCCTCGGCACGAACCATGATGGGTCCGCGCACGGGCAGCTGACCGCGCCGCATGCCGACCTGGCGCGACCCATCTGACACGGCGACGCCCGTTGCCTGCCACCTGAGGTTCTCCGTCGTGGCCCGGGCGGTGGTGGCACGAAGCCGAATGCGAACTGCCGGCGTGCGGGCCTTCCCGCGAATGACGTCTGCGTAGGTGCAGTTGATCGCCCGGCCCGGCGTGGCGCACGACCACCCGGATGGCGCCCGGATGGCGCTCACCGCAAGACCCCCGGGCACGGTGGTTCCCACGGCGACATCGCGCACGGCGCCTGAGGCCGTGTTGCGCACCGCCATCACCAGATCGCCATGACCGCCGGCGCTCGGGATGAGGATGACCTTCTGCGACGGCCTCAGGCTGTCGGCGTTGCCCACCACCTCGAGGCGCATTCCGATGCTCTCGACCCGCTTCTCGCCCTTCACGGCAGCGGTGATGGCGCCAACAGGCGCTTCCTTGGCCGTGCGTGACGGCCGGATGGTCACTGCGATCTGCCCGTACATGGCGTCGGGAGCCACGGCGTTGGAGGCCCTGTACGTGCACGAGATGTCGCGGACCGCGGTGCAGGTGATTCCGCTCGAGCCGACCACGGACTCGACATCCACCGACGCGCCGATGGCCTGCCGCACACGCACCACGCCGCCGGGCTGCAAGGGGTGGCCGCCCGTGTTGATGAGGTTGATGCGGTACGAGAACGCATCGCGCACGGGAACACGGGTGACCGAGCCATCACGCCACGGCATCCACCGCCCGTTGCGGCGCATCACCAGCCGCGGCGCGGCGATGGGGTCGCCGGGGTCGGTAACCGCCATACGCACCGCCACGGGTGCTCCTCGCACAAGGCCCCGACGGCCGGTAGGCGTGATGTCAACGCGCCGGCGGGACGGAGCTGCGCCCACCGGGGCCGACACCAGCAGGTCGGTGCGCGCCGCGGCACCCGTGGCCAGGCCGCCCGCACGCGTGCAGTTGGCCCCGCGCGCGGTGGGCGTGCACGACCACGAGGGGTCCGACATCGCCACCCGCACGCCGGGGCCCGTTCGTACCCGCAGCCCGGCCACCGGCGCCGGCGCCGTTCCGACGTTGTGCAGCGTGAGGCGGAATGCCCGGGGCGCAGCCCCGGGCACGATGGTGAAGCCCTTCGGGGCGATCACATGCGTGGCGAGCCGGGAGACGGTGTCGGGTTCCCGCATGTGCGCCAGCTGGGTGAAGCGCACGGACCCCGGGCGGCCCGACTCGCGATAGGACGCCGTACCCGTGATGTCCCACCGCGCCAGGTAGCCCCTGCGATCGAGACGCGCGGGCCACGATGCCGTGAGCATGGGTGCCGGCGCGCCCGGCCGAAGCGTTCCCGTGTACGTGCAGGTGCGCGCGGCATCGGCGGCGCACCGCCACCCCTGCCCGCTTATGCGTGCCTGCGAGAGGCGGGCGGGCGGAAGAATGGACGAAAGGGCCAGCGTTGGTGCCCCGGCGGCACCGCGAAGGGGCAGGCCGCCGCTGTTGAACGCGGTGATGCGCAGCTCATGCCGCTGGCGCACGTCGAGGATGCGCCCGCTTGCCTCGCTGGTGTAGGCGGTGTTCACCCGCGGGGCAATGACCCCGGCGGCCACGCGCGCCGACACGCTGGCCGTGCCCTGGATGACGCCCCCGGCCACCGGCACCGACAACGCGGCGCCGACTGCACCGGCATCGGTGCCCGGCGCCAGCGTGGTGCGCACCACCAGCACCGCAGCCGCGGCGCTGGTGGGCTGGAGGATGAATGGGCCGCCCCCCGAGCTCTTCATGAGATCGCAGGTGACGATGGTTCCGTCCTGCCCGCATGCCCACGAGGCGCCCGAGCGGGAGTTGACGTCCACGACCGTATGCCAGCGCACCAGCGACACGCCGGCGGGGAGCGTGAGGGTCAGCCGCACGCCGCCCGTCGTGGCCACCTGGGGGCACACGGCCGAGTCGGGTTCCCCGGGGGCGCACCGCGTATTGCGGTAGCTGGTACCCACGGTGATGACCGACAGGCTGCCTGCCGGGGCGAGGCCGAGCGTGGCAGCGCCCTTGTCGCTGCCGGGCCCGAGGAAGCCGAACGTGACATCGGCGCGGGGGGTGCCGGCACGCGGGCCGCACTCGTCCTCGTCGCTGCACTGCTGGGCATTGATGACGGCGTTGGGCGTGGCGATGACCGCGGCCCCGGTCGTCGGGGTCGTGGTCGTGGGCGACGGAGCCGCTGTTGCCGCCGGGGGCGGCTCCGCGGGAGCCGATCGGGGCGCTGCGGAATCCGCCGCCACTGGGGCAGGGGCAGGCGCGGTCGCGGTGGCAGGGGGCGCGGTCGCGGTCAGCGCGGGAGCCGTGCCGGTTGCCGGCGTCGAGGGCCCGGCCGGGGCATCCTGGGCCGAGGCAAACGACGAACAAGCGCCGAGCAATACGGCAGCTGCTGCCAGCAAACGGGGGGTCATGGGTTGACTATACGCATGGAGGGCGACCCGGCGACCAGCCGGCAGCCGGGTCACTAGGCTCGGCGCATGGACGACGAACCGCGCCCATCCGGGCCCGGCCTGGTGTTCTGGGTGTGGGTCGTCGTGTTCACGGCGTTCATCGTGATGACGGTGATGATCACAATCGGCGTGCCGTGAACACGGACCCGCTCGAGGACACCGTCGCCGGCCAGTACCGGCGCTGGGTCTACCCCGAACCCATCATGGACCTGCCCGCGTGGCAGCGCGACAACTGGCAGTGGTTCGACCCCAGCCACTCGTACCGCATGCTCTGGCCCGACCGCGACCCGGTGCCCGACCTGGACATCCTCGTGGCCGGCTGCGGCACCAACCAGGCGGCCGTGCTGGCCCACGGCAACCCGCAGGCCCGGGTCGTGGCGGTTGACGTCAGCCAGCCGTCCCTCGACCACCACGCGTACCTGAAGGACGCCTACGCGCTGGGCAACCTCGAGTTGCGGCTGCTGCCGATCGAGGATGTCGGCTCCCTGGGCCGCGACTTCGACCTGATCGTGTCGACCGGCGTGCTGCACCACATGGCAGACCCCGACGCAGGCATGGGCGCGCTGGCCGGGTGCCTTCGCCCCGATGGCGTGGTGGCCATCATGCTCTACGCCCGCTACGGACGCGCGGGGGTCGAGATGCTGCAGGCGGCGTTCCGCGACATGGCCCTGACGCAGGACGAGCCGTCGCTCGAGGTCGTGAAGGCCGCCCTCGCGGCGCTGCCGGCCGACCACCCGATTCGGAACTACATGGGAATCGCCCCCGACCTGCATTTCGACGCCGGGATCGTCGACACGTTCCTCCACGGCCGCGATCGCAGCTACACGGTGGACGACTGCCTCGACCTGGTCGCGAGCGCCGGCCTGGTCTTCGTGGACTGGTTCCTGAAGGCCCCCTACTACCCACCGGTGGGCACCGACGACCCCTTCCTCTCATCTGTCGCGGAGCTCCCTCGCGATCGGCAGTGGGCCGTGATGGAGCGTGTGAACTCGCGCAACGCCTGCCACTTCTTCACCGCGTGCCGCGCCGACCGCCCCGAGGCGGGCTACCGCATCGACTTCGCGTCACCCGGGTTCGTCGACTACGTGCCGTCGCTGCGCTACCGGTGCCAGGTAAGCGGCACGTCGCTTTCGCGCAGCGACTGGACGGTGCCCCTGGACGACATTCAGGCGGACGCCCTCCGCCGAATGGACGGCGCGCGCACCATCGGCGAGGTGCTGGCCGCCAGCGGCATCGATGAGCAGTACGGCAGGGACCTCTTCCAGTCGCTCTGGCAACTGGACTTCATCGCGATCAGTCTGCGATAAGCGACAGCCAGCTCGAGGCGCCCCGATTGCCGAAGTTGGGCGTGCCGATGCCGAACACCATGTCGAAGCCGGTGCGCGCCGTGCAGCACCCGGTGCCGAAGCGGTCATTCGTGCCCGTGGTGAGGTCGGTGAACGCACCGGGGGCCGACGCCGTGATCGAGTAGAGGCTCTGCCCGATGAACCCGAGCGGTCCCTCTCCCGCCGCGAGCGACTCGGCGTTCAGCCGCGCAGTGGCCGCCGCCATGAGCGGGGCGCTTGCGCTGGTGCCCACCACGCCGACGGCCATGCCGTTCTGCAGCGTCACGTACATGGGGTCTCCGGCCAGCAGCGACAGGTCGGGCACGAGGCGCCCGTTACCGGGAATGCCCGCGCCCGCCGCCGCCTGCCACGGCGGACGATCGTAGAGCTCGCTCTGCCCGCCGCCGCCGGCCATGGGGCAGCTGGCGGGCCACTCCTGCCACCACGCCTTCTCGGTCTGCGGCGTGCGCACGATGTCGCTCCACATGGTGCCGCCCACGGCGATGACCGCGGGATTCGAGGCCGGCCAGTTGACGTTGGCCTGCCCCGGCAGGCCATATGCCGGATAGACGTCGGTGCACAGGTTGGCGGGCGGCCCCTGCGACCCCTGGTCGCCCGACGACACGAAGATGTTCACGCCCGCGATGGCGGCGGCCTGAATGACCGTGTCGGCCTGCTGCATCGAACCCGTCGCCATGCAGGCGTCACCCTCGTACGCGCACACCTCGTCGGGGCCGTAGCTGATGCTCACCACCGAGAGGTTGGGCAGCGCGGCAATGCGCTCGAGCGCGTCGAGGTAGCCGTTGCCCTCGGCACCCGATGCATTCACCACCACCACCGACGCACCGGCCGGCGCGAGGGCTGCGATGAGCTGGGTGTCGAGCTGCGCCTCACCATTGGCCCCGGATGCCAGGGCGGCGCCCGAGTTGCTGAGCTGGGCACCGGGAAGGTTGATGGTGGAAACGTTCACCGGAGCAGCACCTGCGCCGAAGCGGCACCCCTGAAAAGCCGCGACGTCTGCCGGCGCAGCGATCTGGTCGATCTCGAACACCGCGATG
>CAMCDF010000013.1 GCA_945873475.1 Bifidobacterium breve
CGCGCCGTCGCCTGGTCGCTGCCGGTGACGTCGGGAACACTGCTGCCGCTGGACGCCGCGACCACCAGGTCGACCGACGTGCCCTTGGCCACCGACGCGCCGCCGCTGGGGTCCTGGCCCACCACGGTGCCCGGGGTCTGGCCCGACGACCCGTCGTCCTCGGTGACGCTGCCCACGGTGAGTCCCGCACCGGTGATCTCGGAGCGCGCGGTGTCGACGTCGCTGCCCGTGACGTCGGGCACCGTCACCTTGGTGATGCCCTTGCTCACGTACAGCGTGATGGTGTCGCCCGATCCCGCCTTCGTGCCCGCCTTCGGGGCCTGGCGCACGACCGTGCCGATCTCCCTGTCGCTGTCCACGCGCTCGGTGACCACGTCGAAGCCGGCCTGTTCGAGCGATGCCTGGGCATCCTCGATGGCCTCACCCACCACGTTGGGCACGGTGACCTCCGCGGGCCCGGACGACACCAGCACGGTCACCGCGGAATCCTTGGCGAGTTCCGTGCCGGCCTCGGGCTGGGTGCCGATGACCACGCCGATCTGCACGGTGTCGCTGGCCTGCGTGCGCTGGGTGGGCTTGAGACCGGCGTCGCTGAGGGTCTTGAGGGCCGCCGGGGCGTCGAAGCCCGCGACATCCGGCACCGCGATCATGTCGGAGCCGCCGCGGGTCAGCGACAGCGCGAGTGCCACGGCGATGGCCGCGACGATGACCGCGACGATGCCCCACATGGCGCGGCGGTTGCCGCCGCCCTTCTTCTTCGCGCCACCGCGCCCGCCGCCCCGGCCTGCGCGGCCGCCTCCCGATGCATCGCCCAATGCCTGGGTCTCCATTGTCGCCGCGGCGCCGGTGGCCGCTGCCGCCGGGGCCGTGAGGATGAGCGTGGACTGCTGGCCGCCCGACATGTCGGCGCGTACCTCGAGCAGCGCGGCCGTGAACTCCTCGGCCGACCAGTAGCGGTCTTCGGGGCGCTTCGACAGCGCCTTCATGACCACCGCGTCGAGGGCCGGCGGGATGTCCTGCGCGAAGACGCGCGGGGGCACGGGCGGCTCGTTGATCTGCTTCATCGCCACCGTCACGGGGCGGTCGCCGTCGAACGGCACCCGTCCGGTCAGCATCTCGTACAGCACGATGCCCACGGCGTAGGTGTCGCTGGCCGCGGTGGTCTCCTCGCCCTGGGCCTGCTCGGGCGAGAGGTACTGGGCGGTGCCGATCACCGAGCCCGCCTCGGTCATCTGCTGATCGGCGTCGGCCCGCGCGATTCCGAAGTCGGCCACGCGCAGGCGGCCGTCCTCGCCCACCATCACGTTCTGGGGCTTGATGTCGCGGTGGATGATTCCCGCGGCATGCGCGGCCGTGAGCGCCGAGAGGATCTGCAGCGCGTTGTCCACGGCGACGGCGGGGTCGAGCGGCCCCTGGTCGCGGATGACCTTCTTGAGGTCGGGCCCCGACAGGTACTCCATGACGATGTAGTACGTGTCCTCGGCCTCGCCGCGGTCGTACACCGCGACGATGTTCGGGTGGTTCAGGCCGGCCGCCGCCGATGCCTCGCGGCGGAACCGCTCGACGAACGCCTGGTCGGCGGCGAAGCGGTCGGCCAGCACCTTCACGGCGACCTCGCGGTCGAGCACGGTGTCGTAGGCCAGGTACACCGACGCCATGCCGCCGCTGCCGATCTGATGGCCCAGCTCGTAGCGGTCGCCGAGCTCGGTTCCGGGTCCGATGCTCATGTGGTGGGCTCCCCGGGGACGGGATCGATTGACAGTGCCGTGCGCATGACCTCACCGGCCACGGGTGCGGCCTCGGTGCCGCCGGTTCCGGAGGTGTCCTCGATCACCACGGCCACGGCGACCTGCGGGTCCTCCGCCGGCGCGTACCCGATGAACCAGGCCTGATTGCGCTCGGGGTCGCCCGTCTCGGCCGTACCGGTCTTGCCTGCCACCGACAGGCCGGACAGCCCGGCCTCGGTTCCCGTTCCCTCGGACACCACGCTCTGCATCATGCGGCCGACCTCGGACGCCACGTATGCGCTGGCCACCGAGTCGATCTCCTCAGGGCGCTGCTGCTTCACCACCACGCCGTCGCGCGTGATGGCGCGGCGCATGAGGTACGGGCGCATCATCCGGCCGCCGTTCGCAACGGCGCCCGCGACCATGGCCATCTGCAGTGGCGTCACCTGGAGGTTCTCCTGTCCGATCGCGATACGCGCGGAGTCCTCATCGCGCTGGTCATTGGGGAGGATCTTCCCGGCACGGTACCTGCCCGAGACCGCGACCTCACCACTGGGGAGGTCGATCTCGGTGGGGCGGGCGAATCCGAACCGGTTCATCTCGCGCCCGAGCTTGCGACCGCCCAGCTGGTCGCCGATCTGCGCGAAGGTGGTGTTGATCGAGAACGTCAGCGCGTCGGTGAGGTTGTGCAGGCCGTATTTGGCCTTGCCGGAGTTGTAGATGGGCTTTCCGTCCACCACGTACACGCCCTTGTCGTCGAAGGTCGACGATGCCGACCACTTGCCGTTGTCGAGCGCCGCCGTGGCGGTGACCACCTTGAAGGTCGACCCGGGCGGGTAGAGGCCGCCGGTGCTGCGGTTGAGCAGGGGCGCCCCATCCTGCTTGCGGATGGATGCGAAGTCGCTGCTCACCTCGTTGAGGTCGAACGCGGGGGATGATGCCAGCGCCAGCACCTTGCCGGTCTTCGGCTCGATTGCCACCACGGCGCCCCTGCGCCCCGACAGCAGGGCCTCGGCGGTCTTCTGAACGCGGGTGTCGAGGGTGAGCCGGATGTCGGCGCCGTCCTTGGTCTCCTGCCGCAGGCGGTCGAGGATCGCCCCGGTGCCGTAGCTGCCCGCCAGGTAGCGGTTGTACTGCTGCTCCAGCCCGGTGGCGCCCTGCTGGGGAGTGGCGTAGCCCACCACCTGTGCCGCCAGCGAGCCCTGCGGGTAGTAGCGCCGGTAGTACTTCTTGCCCTTCTCGCGGTACATCACGCTCTCGGCGAGGATGATCTTGTCGGCCGAGATGATGCGCCCCCGGTCGACCAGCCGCTGCTGCTCGAGCCGGTACGGGTTGTCGGCGCGCTCGTCCAGTTCGCCTGCGGCGACCACCTGCCAGTAGCCGAGCATCACCACGAGCACGGCGAAGCCGACGGCGAGCGTGAGGTAGAGGGCGCGGATGGACCGGTTCACGTGGCCGGAGCCCCCCGCACGGCCTCGACCAGGCCCTGCCGTGAGCGATTGCTTATGACCAGCAGCAGTGCAGCGATGCCGAAGTTGACCACCACGCTCGATCCGCCGTACGACATGAAGGGCAGCGTCACCCCGGTGAGGGGCACCAGGCGCACCACTCCGCCGATGATGATGAAGGCCTGCAGGCCCACCACCGCCGTGAGGCCGCCCGCGAGCAGCTTCGAGAAGCCGTCACGTGCCGCCGTGGCGATGGCGAACCCCCGTGCCATCAGGAGCACATAGAGAAGCATGACCCCGATGGCTCCCACGTAACCGAGGTCGTTGGAGACCGCGCTGAAGATGAAGTCGGTCTCGAGGGCGGGAATTCGTGGGTTGCCCCCCTCGGTCACCAGGAGGGCCCGCCCGAAGCCGGGGCCCACCACTCCGCCGTCCGCCAGGGCATAGAGCGATTGCACCATCTGGTAGCCGGTGCCCTGCACATCGTCGAATGGATGCAGCCAGGAATCGACGCGCACGCCGATGCGCGGCACCGTGGCCCAGATGAACAGCGACCCGGCCACGAACAGGCCTATCCCGAGGCCTACATAGAGCGCCCGCCCCGTCGCCAGGTAGAGCATTGCCAGGAAGACGCCGAAGAACAGCAGCGCCGTTCCGAAGTCGTTCAGCACCACCACGGCGGCCAGCGCCGCGCCCCAGAACACCAGGATCGGCGCGAGGTGTCGAAGGGCGGGGAGGTTCAGGCCGAACCTGCGCTGGGTGGGGATTGCCAGCACCTCGCGCTTCTCGCGCAGGTACCCCGCGAGGAAGATGACCATGAGCACCTTCGCCAGCTCGCCCAGCTGCACGCGCTGGCCGCCGCCGATGGAGATCCACAGCCGCGATCCGTTCACCTCGGTGCCGAACACCATCGTCGCCACGAGCAGCAGCACCGCGGTGAGGCCGATCACGTACCGGTAGCGCTCGAGCACGCGGTGGTCGGGCATGAACACGATGACCGCGCAGAAGGCGATGCCGCCCAGCGTCACCCAGATGGCCTGGTCGCCCGCCAGACCGGGGTCGATGCGGTAGAGCATTGCCAGCCCGATGCCCGTGAGCGCCGCCAGGATCGGCACGAGGTAGGGGTCTGACAGCGGAGCGCGCAGGCGCAGCACCGCGTGCATGACCACGAACACCATGGCCACCCCGAGGGCGGTCTGCCACGGGCCGGCCTGCAGCTCGTCGGCCCTCGCCGACGCGCCGGCCGCGAGGCCCAGCATTCCCAGCAGCAGGGCCGGCACAAGGAACCCCAGCTCGCGCGACCTCAGGCTCATGGGCGCCCACCGGTCTTCGGCACCTTCCACTGCTGCGGCATGCCGTACCGCCAGATGAGGCGGGTCGCCAGCGCGGTGGCCTCGCCCTCGCCCTGGATCCCCTGGTCGAGGGCATCCGCGTCCTCCGCCGTCACCACGGCTGCGGGCACCCCGAGCGGGCGTCCGTCGTCCATGAGGGCGATGCCCAGCGGCGAGTAGGGGAGGCCCGCGTACAGGCGCACCTGCCCGGCCTCGTCGGCCTGCACCACATGCGACCTCGATGCCGCCCATGCGGTGGCCCCGGCGATGACCCCGGCAATCACCAGCACCGCTGCGCCGGCCAGGAGGATGCGCGAGGTCGCGGTGGGCACGCGTTCCAGCACCCGGCCCGGTTCGGGCGCGCGCACCGTGCGGGCCCCGGGTTCCACCATGGGTCGCGGCAGGATCGCCACGCGCGGCGTGGCGGGCACGAACACCGCCGGTTCGGGCACCGGGGCGGCCTGGCCCTCGCCCACCCGGGCCAGCACCACCGTGGCGTTGTCGTCGCCCCCCGACTCATCTGCCGCCGCCAGCAGCGCCACCGCGGCGTCGTCCAGCGACGCGCCGTCGGCGAGGGCGGCGCGTATCGCGGCGTCGCCGATGGCGGCCGACACGCCGTCGGTGCACAGCAGCACGATGTCCCCGGGCTCCACGCCCACCTGGAAGGCATCGGTGCTCACCTTGTCCGATGCCCCGAGGGCCCGGGTGATGACGTTGCGCTGCGGGTGGCGGTCGGCCTGCTCCTCGGTAAGCGCGCCACCGCGCACGAGCTCTGCCACCACCGAGTGGTCATCCGTGAGCCGCCGCAGCTCGCCACCGCGCACCAGGTAGGCGCGGGAGTCACCCACATGCACCACGTACAGGCGGTCGTCGTCGCCCAGCATGCACGCGGTCACCGTGGTGCCCATGCCGGCGCGGCCCATGTCGCCCGCCGCGCTGCGCCTGATGTCGCCGTTGGCGCGCTCCACCGCACGGCGCAGGTCGCCGGGGCGGGGGTTGCCGGGCAGGCCGTCGAGTGCCGTGATGGCGATGCCGGCCGCGACCTCACCGGCCTTGGCGCCGCCCATGCCGTCGGCCACGGCGATGACGGGCGGCCGCACCAGGTGGCGGTCCTCGTTGTGGCCGCGCACACGCCCCACGTCGGTGGCCCGCGCCAACTCGACCCATGCGAGGCGCGGCGTCATCCCGTGGCCGCCGCCTCCCGGGTGACGGCGTCCACGCGGGCGAGCACCACCGTCACGTTGTCCGGACCACCTGCCGCGTTGGCCCTGTCCACCAGGCCGGTCGCGGCGGCCTCGAGCGTGGCCGACCCCTCGATGACCTCGAGGATCCCGTCGTCGTCCACCGGGCCCGAGAGGCCATCGGTGCACAGCAGCACCACGTCGGCGGGCTCCAGGTCAACGCGCAGGGCGTCGATCTCGATGTCGGCGTCCACGCCCAGGGCCCGGGTGATCACGTGGCGCGCGGGGTGGTTCTCGGCGGCGTCGGCCGACAGGGTGCCGCGGCGCACCATCTCGGCGACCACCGAGTGGTCCTCGGTCACCTGGATGATCCGTCCGTCGCGCACCAGGTACGCGCGTGAGTCGCCGACATGCACGAGGTACAGGATGCCGCCTTCCAGCACGGCGGCCGTCGCGGTGGTTCCCATGCCCGTGAGGTCCGGGTCGTCCGTGGCAGCGCGCGCGATGGCCCGGTTGGCCTGCCGGAGGGCCTCGAGCAGCGCGGTGGGGTCGCTGGTGGCGGCCGCGCCGGCGGCGCGCAGGGCGTCGACCGCCAGGCCGGCGGCGGTACCTCCACCCAGGTGCCCGCCCATGCCGTCGGCCACGGCGATGAGGGGAGGCGCCAGCAGTTCGCGGTCCTGGTTGTCGGCACGCACGCGGCCGACGTCGGACGCCGCCGCCAGCTCGATAACCGCCAGGTCGGAGCGGCCGCTCACTCCTCCCACCTCAGAACGGTCTCGCCCACGCGTATCTCGTCGCGCAGGTGCAGCTGCTGCTCGCCCGAGATGCGCCGCCCGTTCACGTACGTGCCGTTCAGCGACCCCAGGTCCTCCACGAACCAGAAGTGGCCCTTGCGGAAGACCCTCGCATGGGTGGTGGATATGAACTGGTCGGTGATGGGGATACGGCTGCTGCGCGAGCGGCCGATGGTGGCTCCGCCCGCCACGTCGTACATGCTGCCCACGGGAAGGCTGCTCGAGCTTCGCACCACCAGGTGGGGCTCTGCTGCCGCCGCGGCATGCACGACCTCGGGCCGTGCCGCCTCCGACAGCGGCGGCTCTGCCCGGCCCCCCCGCACCCCCCATCGTGCGGCGGTCGGGGGTGCGGCGGCCCCCACCACCTCGGTGGGCGGCGCGGGGGCGATGGGCGACGCGGACGGCGGCGGCTCGGGCTGCCGGGGCGGCGTCATCTCGAGCTCCGACGACTTCAGGGCGCGCGTGGATGCCCGCACCACGAATGCGATGAACAGGTACAGGAGCAGGAGGAAGACGGCCTGCCCGATGATGAGCCCCGTCTCGGTCACGGTGCGCTCCGGGCTATCGTCGCTCGACCACCACTTCGGCGCCGCCAAGACTCAGGCGGTCGCCGTCGCGGAGGTTGTGCCTCAGCACCCGGCGTCCGTTCACCTCGACGCCGTTGGTGGATCCGAGGTCGACCAGCACGTAGTCCAGCCCCTCGTGGCGCACTTCTGCGTGCACCCGGCTCACGTTCGCGTCGGGCACCACGATGTCGCAGTCGCGGCTGCGGCCCATGGTCGTGACCTTCTGCGAGATGCGGAAGGGCTGTCCCGACACGTACAGCGTGATGTGCTCGCGCACCAGCCCGGCGGCGCGCGCCTGCTCGGGCGAGAGAACCTGGGTTCCGCTGACCGCCTCGAGGGCCTCGTTTGGAAGCGGCGCGGCGGGCACCTGCGGCTCGACGGGCGCCTCGACCTCGGGTGATGCGGCCTCGGGCATGTCGGCCTCGTTGCCACCCGCCCTGCCCGGGTCGACCATGCGGCATGCGATGCCGAACTCACCGGGACGCAGGTCGGTGTCGGTCTCCAGGCGGATGCGCGGCATCGACAGCAGCGACAGGCCCTCGCTTCGTGCGTGGGCCTCCAGGTACGAGCCCAGCTCCAGCACGAGCGCCGACTCATAGCTCGAGAACTGCCGGCGGTCGGCGGGCGAGAGGTACACGGTGTACTGGTTCGGCACGTACACGCGCGACACCGAGACGGTCTTGTGATCCTCCATCTCGCGGGCCAGGCGGCGTGCGAGCTCCACCGGCTGCAGGGTGCTCCGGAACATGCGGCCGAAGGTCTTCTCGACCATGCCCTCGATCTTCTGCTCGATGTTTCGGAGTGCCATCTAGCCCACCGTGCCGCTGAGAGAGGCCGATCGCCCGGAGCCGGCGCGCAGGAATGCTCGCCAGGGCCGGGCCGCCCATGCGATGGCGAGGATAGCCGAGGGCAGCACGGCGCCGACGGCCTCGAGCCCCCCGCCGCCCGCCAGACCGGCCGCCACGGTGAGCGCCGAGGCCCACAGGATGACCGCGGGCAGCCGCCGTGAGTCGCGTCCGCCCACCACGAGCGGCCACGTGAGGGCCGCCGCGATGACGATGAGGCAGCCCGTGAACGCCTGCGGGTGCTCGGTGAGCGGGGCGATGAGGGCCTCTGCGGCCGCCTGAGGCGAGCGCACCCCCTGCAGCGATTCCCAGGCCCCCGGCACCTCCCAGCCCGTGAACACCAGCGACGATGCCCCGGCGCTCACCTGCCACAGCAGCAGGGTCACCATGCCCGCGACGGCGGTCCATACGCGAGCGGCTGTGGTGCGCACCGACCCCGCCATCAGGGCGTACACGGGCAGGAGGCCCAGCATCGCCAGCACGGGCGCGAGTGCCGGCAGCAGCACCAGCCTGCCGTGGCGGGCACCGGTCAGCACCATGAGAAGTCCGATGACCACGGCGATTCCGGTGAGCGCCGGTGCCGCCGTGGCGGTGGCCACGCCCGCCAGGAGCACCAGGGCAAGTGCGGCCAGCGGCGCCCGCCATGCACCGATGGCGCCGGCCAGCAGCGCGATGCCGGCAGTGCCCAGCACACCGGTCGACAGGCCCTGATCGGCGATGAAGCCACCCAGCAGCGCAGCGCCGGCGCCCGAGAGCATCGCCGGCACCGGGCCCGAGAGCAGCGCGACGGCACGCCGCCCGCGGCCCTCGGGCAGCGCATGGGCCTCTTCCCGCACGATCCGCGCCAGCCGGGCCGCATCGGGCCGGGCCTGCGGGTGCGGCGCCAGGCCGGCGTCGATTGCCTTGGCCAGCCGGGGCGGAAGGTCGGGGCGCAGGTTGCGGATGGGCGGGATCTCGCCCAGGGCGGCACGACGCGCCGTATCGGCCGGGCTGCCGCCCAGCAGCGGATTGCGGCCGGTCAGGCCCTCGTACAGCACCAGGCTCGCAGCCCAGACATCTGCCGCCCCGGTCACCTGCTCGCCCGTGGCCTGCTCCGGGGCCATGTAGGCCATGGTGCCCACCACCCCGCCGGTCTGGGTCATGCCCGTCTCGCCCGAGAGCCGGGCAACGCCCAGGTCGGCCACGCGCGCATGGCCGTGGTGGTCCACCAGGATGTTGGCGGGCTTGATGTCGCGGTGGATCACGCCGCGCTCGTGTGCGTGGTCGAGTGCCTCCAGCACGTCGGCCGCCATCTCCGCAGTGGCGCGGTCGCCGGGCGGTGCGTCTGCGTACACGCGCTCGAGCGACGGACCATCAACCAGTTCGCTCACCAGGTAGAGCGAGTCGGCGTCCTCGCCCCAGTCGAGCATGCGCACCACCGAAGGGTGCTCAAGGCGCGCGGCGGCGCGGATCTCCGCGGCCACGCGCTTCTCGAGCCCGAGGTCCACCGGAATCTCCTTGACGGCCACCTCGTGGCCGGTGGCGCGGTCGAGCGCGCGGTACACGCGCGACGTCGCACCGCGTCCGACCACCTCGATCAGGTCGTAGCGGCCGAGCACCCGAGCGGGTGCCTGGGCGCGCGTCGGTGCATGGATGGATACGGAGGTACGCATCGGGCGAAGTGGCCTTCCACCGCCGCCGTGTGAATCCTGCGAAGGAATCCATGGTGGTGGCGCCGAACGGTCAGCCGATCGTAGACATCACCTGCGCGGATGACGTGCGGCCCGGGTGCGCTAGTGTTCCCGCGCCTTACGGCCGATCCCGGGCGGGTGGCGGAATTGGTAGACGCGCTGGCTTCAGGTGCCAGTGTTCGAAAGAACGTGGGGGTTCGAGTCCCCCCTCGCCCATCGGGAGTTTCCACACAGTGGACGCAGACGACACCGGAACGGACTTCGGGTACGACGACCAGCCCACTGGCGTCTCCGGTCCGCTGCCACCCGCAGAAGGGCCCAACCCCCGCGGACGCGGGTCGTCGGGCTCGTCGGGCCGCTCACGCGGCGGACGCGGTTCGGGCGGCGGATCGCGCGGCGGCCGGGGCAGGGGATCCGGCTCGGGCGGCGGATTGCGCGGGCCGCGGGGCTCGGGCGGCGGCGGCACCATGCAGACGCCTGCTGCCCGCATCGGCATCGCGGTACTCGGCGCGATCGTCCTCATCATCGTGCTCGTGTTCATCGTGCGCGGGTGCCAGCGCAGCCAGCTCGAGGACTCCTACTCGTCGTACATGGGTGACGTCACCACGATCGTGACGGCCTCGGGCAAGGAAGCCGACTCGCTGCAGGAGATCCTGCAGAACAAGAACGGCGCCGGGGCCCCCGAGCTGCAGGTGCAGGTGCGCGAGCTCAGCAACAAGGCCGAGGCGCTGGTGGGCCAGGCCGAGGCGCTCTCGGCGCCCGACTCCCTGGGCGCGCCCAATCAGAGCCTCATCACGTCGCTGCAGTACCGCGTCACCGGCCTGAAGGCACTGGCCGACTCCCTGCCGTCGGTGATCGACTCGCAGAACCGCGCGTACTCGTCGGCCACGCTGGCCAGCGCCATGCAGCGCTTCCTCGCGAGCGACGTCATCTACCAGGACTCCTTCGTCGGCCCGTCCAAGCGGGTGCTGGCAGACGAGGGCATCACCGGGGTGCAGGTTCCCGACCGGCAGTTCTTCCTGTCGGGCGTGCGCGCCGACCAGGCCTCGCCCACGGGCGCCGGCCAGCTGATCCCGGCGCTGCAGCGCACGGGCACCACCGAGGACGGCACCACCGACACCACCGGCGCGCTCCGCGGCACGGGCATCGCCTCGGTCCAGGCACTGCCGCAGGGCGTCGAGCTTCAGGCGGGAACCGACACCGAGATCCAGGCATCCGACAAGCTCGAGTGGCAGGTGACGGTGGAGAACGCCGGCGAGTCGGTGGAGACCAACGTCATCGTGCGGGCCACCTTCGCCAGCGACGCGTCGCCCAACGACGCCCAGACCGTGGAGAAGGAGATCGCCACGATCGAGCCGGGCCAGCAGCAGTCGGTGACCCTCCCCGGGCCCAAGAGCCCGACCTTCGGCGAGGCATCCGTGCTCAAGATCGAGGTCGTGCCGGTTCCGGGCGAGGAGAAGACCGACAACAACCGGGCCGAGTACCCCGTCAAGATCGTCTTCTAGGGGTGACCGCGTGAGCGGGACCATCGGCTACCTGGGCCCGCAGGGCACCTTCTCGGAGGAGGCCCTCATCGCGTGGATCGGCGCCGACAAGGCGTCGCGCGAGCAGGCATACCCCAGCATCGAGGCCTGCTTCGATGCCGTGGCGTCGGGCGAGGTGCTCGAGGCGCTGGTGCCCATCGAGAATGCGATCGAGGGCGGCGTGAGCCAGACCCTCGACCAGCTCATCGGCCACGAGGGCCGCATCGTCATCCGCGGCGAGGTCATCCACCCGATTCACCACCACCTCATCGGCGCGGTGGGATCCTCGCTCGACGGCGTGTCGCGGGTGGTCAGCCACCCGCAGGCCACCGCGCAGTGCGGGCGGTGGCTTCGCGGGCGCCTCGCCGGGGTTCCCGTGGAGCCCGCGCTGTCCACTGCAGACGCCGTGCGGGCCGCGGTGCAGGCCGACGACGGCACCGCGGCGGTGGGCAACCGCAGGGCCGCGGATATCTACGGCGGGGAGATCCTGGCCGAGGACATCATGGATGCCCCGGACAACCGCACGCGCTTCGCGATCATCGGCACGGCCGAGGGGCCGGCGGATGGCCCGGGTCCGTGGACGACCTCGATCATCTGCGGCATCACCACCGACCGCCCCGGCGCCCTGCTGTCGATACTCCAGGAGTTCGCGCTGCGCGCCATCAACCTGACGCGCCTCGAGAGCCGCCCGGCCCGCACCGGCCTGGGCCGCTATGTGTTCTTCATCGACGCCGAGGGCAACCGCCATCGCGACCTCCCGCTGCAGGCGGCGCTCACGGCGATCGAGGAGGGCGGCATCGCCCGCGTCACGGACCTCGGGTGTTACCCGGCGGCAACGGAACCCGCGTAGCGCCCCGAAGCGGGGCTATATTCCCCGGCGGAAGGGGGTGGTTCCGCAGCACGTACTGGTCCTCAACGCGTCGTACGAGCCCATCAACGTGTGCTCGTTGAGGCGCGCCCTCGTGCTGCTGCTCAAGGACAAGGCCGAGGTCCTCGAGCATGGACCACGCGTGATCCGGGGGGTCTCGCGTGATTACCCCGCCCCCCATGTGATCCGCCTCGTGTACCGCGTGAAGGTGCCCCGGTACGAAGCCCGCCGCATGAGCCGCCGCGCCCTCTTCGCCCGGGACGGCTACGAGTGCCAGTACTGCGGCAGCCGGTCCAGGTTGACCGTCGACCACGTGGTGCCGCGCAGCCGGGGCGGCGATTCGTCATGGATGAACGTGGTCACCTCGTGCGCCCCCTGCAATGCCCGCAAGGGCAACTCCCTCTGCCACGAGATCGAGATGTATCCCCGTCGCAAGCCGCGGCCACCACGCCCGGACGTGTTCATCGACGTCGCCACTCCCCGGCGCCCGGAGGCCTGGTCGCCCTACCTGGCCGCAGCCTGACCGGCGCCCCCGCCCCGGCCGCGGTGGGCGCCGTGAAGGCCGCCCTCCGGGCCGGGTAGGGGTATTCCGCTAGGGCAGCCTGGCCGAGAACGACACGCCGGTGCGGTTGGCGCCGTTCTGCAGGGGCTGGCCGGTGGCCATCAGCGACAGGTTCACGCTCACGCCGGTGGTGGGCGAACCCGGCAGGTACTTCTGGATGCACCCCTTCACGTCGACGGTGAACGCCACCGTGCGCGTGGTGGTGGCCGGGCCATCGGTGGCCGTGGTGTCCTGCATGGGCGCGATGGTGGGCCAGGGGTCCTGCGGGTCGGTGCCCGCCGGCCGCTGGGTGACCCCGCTCACCGGGGTGATCGAGCATCCCGCCTCGGTGTTCGGGCGCTGCTCGCCCCCGCCGCTGTTGCTCCCCGAGGGGGTGACCGTCAGCGAGTCGAGCGTGACGCCGTAGAAAAGGCCGCCCAGGGTGTAGAAGGCCTCGGCCTCGCCCGGCAGGCCGAGGCGCTGCGGCGGGATGAGCGTGAGGCCGAGCGTGCCGGCCGAGCCCAGGTCGAAGCCGTTGCTGTTGTTCGTGCCCGCCCCGTTCTGCGGGTACGGGTAGCTCAGCGACTGCGCGGACCCGCCCGCCGTCACCTGCGTGATGGCCGGCGTGGTCACGAAGTACGGGCTGATGCCGATCGGCTTGGTGCTGGGCGCCGCCCCCGCGCTGGCGCGGTAGTTCAGGTTGATCACCGAGTCGGAGTTCACCTGGCCGAGCGTGTCCGTGGCGTTGGGCCGCACGAAGGCCGCCCAGATGCTCGACTGCACGGGGCCGCCCTGCTGCGGCGACTTCACGAAGCCGAACGCCGGGTAGTTCGCGGGCTGCGGCTGGCAGGCCTGGCCGCGGGTGCTGCAGATCGACCCGGTGAAGGCGCTCCAGTTGGTGGATCCGAACTGCGGCACCGACGGGAGGATCTGCGGGAACTCGCTGAAGCCCGAGATCGTCGCCTGCGACGTGCCGGGGGCACACCAGGGGGCAGACGTTCCGCAGGTCACCCAGACGGCGTCGAGCGCCGGGCTGGGGTCCTGGCCCGTGATGTCGCGCCCCTGGTAGAAGAAGGCCAGCGAGAGACCCGTGGGCCGCGCGATGCTCTGGCTGCTGAGGAACGTGTTGACGGTCTCGCGCGTGGCCCCGGTGCTGAAGTTGAGCGTGTCCACGATGCCGGGCCGGACATCGCTGTAGGTGAGCAGCTTGGCGGTGGTGCCCACCGACACCGCGTCGGTGAAGTCGATCGTGAGGTTGCCGTTGTCGTCGACGTCGATCGAGTTCGGCACGCCGTCCTGGTCGCAGTCGCCTCCGACCGCGCCTCCGCAGGGGCTGTTGGGGTTCGCGGAGCCATTCCCGCCATTCCCGCCATTGCTGCCCTGCGTCTCGCGGGCCATGGACGACTTGGCCGACGATCCGGTCCGGACCAGCCCGAGCAGGCCGGCGCCTGCGGGCTTACCGGTCTTCCCGTTCACCTTCACCGATCCGGCCGTGGCGTACGACCCCTTCGGTGCCGTGCCCACCAGCGCGAACCCGCTCTTCCTCGTGATGGTGCCGAGGGCGGTGGTCCTGGTGGTGGTGCGCACATAGCCCCTCGCGCCCTTGCGGGCGATGACGATGGGGCCTGCGTAGCCGCCCGTGCGTGTGAGCAGGTGCAGCGTGGCGTTGCTCGCCCGCGCATTCGGCACCTTCAGGCTGAACCTGCCCTTGCCGTTGATCTTCGCGGAGTTCGCCGTGCCGTTGAGGCCGATGGCCGTGATGGACATCCCCTTGCCGCCCTTGACGGTGCCGGTGATGGTGGCGCCGCTGGCGGTGACGGGGATGGCGACCGCCGCCGCGAGGGCTGCTGCGGTCCACATGCGGGTCTTCATGGGGGCTCCTGGGTGGGGTTTCCTGCAGGAATCACACTCCTGCAGCGTTCGTATTGCAAGGCGCGTGACCGGCCGGTGTCGGCGGGGCACCGGTAACCTGCCCCGCGGTACCCACCCTTGGAGGATCCCCATGCCCCGCTCCACCTCGCGCATCGTCGCGTCAGGCCTCATCACCCTGGGCGTCGCGTGCGTCGGCACCGCCGCCGCGCAGACCAGCCCGACGCCTGCCTCGCCGCAGGGGCCGTGGGGCGCGGTGTCGACGGTGACCCCCTCGGGCGTGCCGTCCGACGACCCGTGGGTGGCCACCACCCCGGGCAGCTCGGTGCGCTACGCCTGGGAGGGCTGGGACGGCCGCACGTGGCAGATCCGCACTCGCCTGCGCGGGCCGCGCGGCGGGTTCACGCCGGTGGTCAACCTCTCGGCGCGTGGTGCCAACCACGAGGACCCGCGCATCGCCATTGGGTCGGATGGCCGCACCGCGGTGGCGTGGAAGAACATGCGCCGCTGGAACCGCACGCTGCAGGTGCGCATCGCGGGTCCAGGATCGAGCCGGTTCGGTGCCGTGCGCACGCTCTCCAGCCCGGCGGGTGACGCCACCGAGAACCGCGTGGCCATCGCGCCGGACGGCGCCGTGGTGGTGGTGTGGGCCCAGGGCCGCGCGCTCGACAGGCGCATCCAGGCCCGCATCCTCCCCAGGGGTGCGAAGCGCTTCGGACCCACGGTGAACCTGTCGGCCGGGGGAACCGACGCCATCGACCCATCGATCGCCATCGCCGGTGACGGCACCATCACCGTGGTGTGGGAGCGCCCCACCCGTGATGGCCGCTCGTTCATCATCCAGTCGCGCACGCGCTCGCCCAAGGGGGCGTGGGGACCCGTGCAGGCGCTGTCGCGTGCGGGTGCGCAGTCGAATGACGCGGTCGTCGTGGCGTCGCCCGCCGGAGAGGTGACCGCCGTGTGGGAGCGCGCGGTGGAGGCCACCGACGAGAACCCCGCCCGCCCGAGCCCGGGGCTCATCCAGGGCCGCACGCGGCCGGCCGGATCCACCACGTGGGGCCCGATCGTCAACCTGTCGCGCCGCGGCACGCACGCCAGCGACCCGGCGCTCGCCGTGGCGCCCGACGGCACGGTGACCGCCGTATGGGAGTGGGCATCCGACGCCCTCGCCCAGAAGAAGGTTGCGCAGTCGCGCACCCGCGCCGCCGGGGGTTCGTGGGGCGCTCTGCAGGTGCTGTCCCAGCGCGGCCAGGACGTCGACGACCCCGAGGTGGTCACGGCGACCGACGGCACCACCACCAGCACCTGGAAGCGCTCGTACGGCGCCACCGGCGTGCGCGTGCAGGCACGCACGCGCCCCGCCGGCTCGACCGCGTGGCTGCCCGGCCGGTGGCTGTCGCGCGCAGGCGGCGAGGCCGACCAGCCCAACACCACCGTGGCCCCGAACGGCCAGGTGACCGTGGTGTGGAAGATGGCCAGCCCCATTCGCGTGGTGCACCAGCAGGACTTCTTCCTGCAGACCGCCTTCACGCGCTTCCCGGGGTGATCCCCGGGGGGCGCGGGGTCGCCCGCACCTAGGCGCGCAGCGCCCGCAGGGCGTTCAGGATGACGATGACGTCGATGCCCTCCTGCAGGAGGGCGCCGGCGACCGGGGGCAGGAAGCCGAAGGCGGCGAAGCCCATCGCCACGAAGCTCATGAGCATTCCCGCGATCACGCTCTGCCGCGCGATCGCGGACGCCCTGCGGCTGGTGACGATGGCATCGGCCACGCCATCGATGCGGTCCACCATCACCACGGCATCGGCGGTCTCCGATGCGATGGTGGCCCCGGGAGCGCTCATGGCGATTCCGACGTCGGCTCGCGCCAGCGCGGGGGCATCGTTGATGCCGTCGCCCACCATGGCCACCCGATGACGGCCCTCGCCCTCGCGCATGGCGGTGACCACGGCCACCTTGTCCTCGGGGCTGCACTCCGCGTGCACCACATCGATGCCCAGGTCGGCCGCCACGGCGTCGGCCACGTCGCGCTGGTCGCCGGTGGCCATGGCCACCTCGGTGACCCCGGCATCGTGCAGGCGGGCGATCATCTGGCGGGCACCCGGGCGTATGGGGTCGGCCAGCACGATCAGCCCGGCCGGCCGGTGGTCGACACCCACCATCACCATGCCACGGCCGTTCCCGTCGTCGGGGCTGCGAAGGTCGAGCAGCGACGACGGGTCGATGCCGCATGAGCGCAGCCATTCCGCCGAGCCCACGGTCACCACCTGCCCGTCGATGGTGCCCTCGATGCCCTGGCCATGCACCTGGCGCACGTCGCGGGGGAGGTCGAGTGCCAGGTCGTCCCGGTGTGCGGCCGACACCAGCGCGCCTGCCACCACGTGCGCCGAGTGCTGCTCGAGCGACGCCGCCAGCCGCAGCACGTCGTCGGTGCGGGCGCCATGGGTGGTGGCCACCCGCTGTATCTGCGGCTGCCCCACGGTGAGCGTGCCGGTCTTGTCGAGAAGCACCGCGGTGGTGCGTGCCAATTGCTCCACGACGACGCCCCCCTTGAGCACCACGCCCTTGCGCGCTGCGCGCGACACGCCCGATACCAGGGCGATGGGTGCGGCGAGGATGAGTGGGCAGGGGGTGGCCACCACCAGTACGGCCAGCGCCCTCACCGGGTCGCCGCTCATGGCCCAGGCGATGCCGGCCACCACCAGGGTGACGGGCAGCAGCAATGCCGCGTAGCGGTCGGCCATGCGCTCGAACGGCGCACGCTGGGTCTCGGCCTCCTCCACCAGACGCACGATGGCGGCGTAGGCGCTCTCGGACGCCGGGCGGGTGGCCACCAACTCGAATGCCTCTGCCGCATTCGCCACGCCGCTTCGCACGGCCTCGCCGGGCAGGCGCTCCACCGGCAGCGGCTCGCCTGTGAGCGCCGACTCGTCGAGGAGCGCCGGTACGTCGTGCACGCGGCCGTCCACCGGCACGACCTCACCGGACCTCACCAGCAGTACGTCGCCGGGAACCACCTGTTCCGCCGGGATCCTCTCCAGCTCTCCGTCGGGCGTGCGCCTCATGGCCCACTTTGGGGCGCGGGCCACCAGTGCCTCGAGGTCGTGCCGGGCACGACGGCCTGCGGCGGCCTCGAGCGCGTTGCCGCCCGCCAGCATCACCGCCACCACGGCTCCCGCCAGGAACTCCTGCAGCGCCAGGGCCCCGGCCATGGCGACCAGGGCGATGGCATCCACCCCCACGTCGCGGTGCAGCAGGGACCGGATGACCGACCACGTGAGCGGCACGAGCAGCGCCCCGGTCACGACTCCCCACACGGCGTTGGCCGCGACGTGCTGGTCGGCGGCCGCCAGGCCCAGGCCGGCCACGACCCCCAGCAGGGCGGCGAAGGCCACGAGTACCTCGGGCTCGCGGATCCACCGCCATCTGGGGAAGATCACCCTCACGGCCACCAGCGTAGGCCGCGGGAGGGGATGAGTTCCCCCGGGATGACCACCACGAGGTGGGGAATGCGTGATCGCATGGCGTCCGTGCCCATCGCATACCCTGACCGCATCGTGCGGGAAGGCCACTCCTGAGCATCGACCTCATCGTCATCGGCATCGCGATCGCCCTCGATCCGCTGCCGCTGATCCCCTTCATCCTGCTCCTCACCTCGCGGCGCGGAACGGCGAAGGCCGTGGCGTTCCTGGTGGGCTGGTTCCTGTGCCTCAGCGTCATCACGGCGGGAACGCTGCTGCTGACGGGGGGCGAACCGCCGTCGAGCGGATCGATTCCCTCGACCGCCGCCCTGGCCGCGCGTATCGCAATCGGCGCAGCGCTCGTGGCGTTCGGCCTCTACCGCCGGGGCCGCATCGGCAAGCCGCCCCGCAAGCCGAAGAAGGAACCGAAGTGGCAGAAGAGCATCGACAACATGTCGCTGTGGTTCGCCGCCCTCCTCGCGCCCATCACGCAGCCCTGGGGCCTGATGGCCGCGGGTGTCACATCGGTGATGCAGGCCGACGTCGCGTCTGCGGAGTCGGTGGTGATGCTCGTGGTCTTCGTGCTGCTGGCCAGCAGCACGTACCTCGGGCTGGTCGTCTTCTCCCTGATCAGGCGCGACCGCGCCCACGCGCTGGCGCTGGGCCTGCGGGCGTGGATCGAGGGCCACATGCAGCAGGCCCTCGCCTACGGGTCGCTGCTCATCGGCCTCTTCCTCATCGGGTCGGGCACGTACCAGCTGATCGTCTAGGTCGGCGGGGCATTCGGGCTTCCCGTACTCGCCCGGGGCGGCGAAGCGCCTAGAGTGAATCCGCTAGCCCTTTCCTAGGAGGCCATATGGCGGCTGAACTCGATCTTGGACCCGTCGACTACTTCCTGGTCGGCTTCCCGCCCGGAGCACCGCTCGACGGCGGGGCGCTCATGCAGATGGCGGCCCTCGTGCAGCAGGGCGTCATCCAGGTGCTCGACGCCCTGGTCATCCGCAAGGACGACGACGGCACGATCTCGGGCGTCGACCTCTCCGAGGCCGGCGACTCCGCCGCCCTCATGGCGTTCTCGGGCGTGCGCACCGGCCTGATCGCCGACGAGGACGTCCAGCTGGCCGCCGAGGAGATGCCGCCGGGTTCGGTGGCCGCCTTCGTGCTGTACGAGAACACCTGGGCCCGGGGCTTCATCACGGCCGTGCACGAGCGCGGTGGCGTGTTCCTGGGCAGCGGGCGCATTGGGATGGACGACCTTCTCGCCGCCATCGAGGCGTCGGGCGACTGACGAGGAGAATGAGATGCCAGGACTTCTGAGAGCAGTGGGCCGCACGGCCGTCATCGCCGGTACCGCCACTGCGGTGAGCGGCAACGTGCAGCGCCGTCAGGCCGAGCGCCACGCGGGTGACGCCCAGCAGCAGGCGGCCCCGCCGCCCGCTCCCGCGGGTGGGGACATCGTGGGCAAGCTCACCCAGCTCGCCGAGCTGAACGCGTCGGGCACGCTCACCGACGAGCAGTTCGCCACGGCGGCCCGCAAGGAGCTGCTGGGCCAGTAGGCCCCGCGTCAGGCCGGCGGTGTCGGGGGCAGGCGCAGCTGCGCCCCCGGCACCAGCCGGGAGACGCTCACGCCCAGCAGTCGCACGGGCGGCGGCCTGTCCGCCAGCGCGCGGTCCAGCGCCTGCGTGGCGAGCCTGATGATCTCGTCCTCGTCGTCGGTGGCGAACTCCGCCGACGCCGCGCGCGACTGGATCGTGAAGTCCGGGTAGCGCAGCTTCACCGTCACGGTGCCCGCCCCGCGGCCGTCGCGCCTCAGGCGCTCGGCCACCAGCGAGGCCAGCCGCACCGCGTGGTCGGCCAGCACGTGCGGGTCGTCGACGTCGTGGGGGAAGGTGCGCTCGTGCCCGATCGACACCGCCGCGCCTGGTGAGGGGTCGACCTCCCGCGGGTCGATGCCGCGTGCCCGGTCACGCAGCTCACGCCCGTGCCCCGAGGGCAGCAGCTCATCCAGGCGCTGGTCGTCCAGATCGGCCAGGTCTCCGATGCTCGACAGCCCGGCCCGTGACAGGCGATCGCCGGTGACCGGGCCGATGCCCGGCAGCGCCCGAAGCGGCCGCGGCGCCAGGAACCGGGCCTCCTGCCCCGCGGGCACGATCACCAGGCCGTGCGGCTTGTCGGCGTCGGATGCGATCTTCGCGACGGTCTTGCACGTGCCGCACCCGAACGATGCCTCCAGTCCGGTCTCGCGCCGCACGGTGTCCTGCAGCCGCGAGAGGAACCGGCGCGCCCCGCCGGATGTCCACACCGCCCGGTACAGGTCGATGTAGCCCTCGTCGATACCCACCTGCTCGAGCGCCGGCACCTCGTCGCGCACGACATCCCACACCGCCCGTGAGTGCCGCCGGTACAGGTCCATGTCGGGCCTGAGGAAGATCGCCTGGGGGCACCGGCGCCGGGCCTCGGCCGCGGGCATGGCCGACCTGATGCCGAACCTGCGCGCGGCGTATGAGGCGGTCGACACCACCCCCCGGCCGTCGGGATCGCCGCCCACCACCACCGGCTTGCCGGCCAGCGAGGGATCCTCCAGCACCTCGACCGCCGCGAAGAAGGCGTCGAGGTCCATGTGAGCGACCACCCTGGGCACGCCCGCGACGGTATCGCCCCGGGTCGGCTATCAATCTCCCATGGCTGCCCACGCCCCTGAACCGCCCCCCTTCGTCGATGCCGCCTGGGTGCGCGCGAATCCGGGTGTAGTGCTGGCCGACGTGCGCTGGCAGCTGATGGGGCCGTCGGGTCGGGATGCCTACGAGCAGGGGCACATCCCCGGCGCGGTGTTCGTGGACCTCGACCACGACCTGGCCAGCATCACCACCCCCGATCAGGGGCGGCACCCGCTGCCATCGCCCGACGGCTTCGCGGCTGCCATGAGCGCCCGCGGCATCGGCGACCACGACACGGTGGTGGCCTACGACGACGCGGGGGGCATCTTCGCGGCGCGCCTCGCATGGATGCTGCGCGCCATCGGCCGCCCTGCCGCGGTGCTCGACGGCGGGCTGGGCGCCTGGGATGGCCCGCTCGAGCCGGGCCCCGGCCCCGTGGTTGCGCCGGCTGCCTTCACCCCGGTGCCGTGGCCCGCCACCGCCACCGCGTCCATCGACGACGCCGCCGGGGCCACCGGCCCCGTGGTCGACGCCCGCGCCACCGATCGCTACCGCGGCGACGCCGAGCCCGTGGACCCCCGTGCCGGCCATATCCCCGGGGCCGTCAGCGTTCCCTGCATGCTGCACGTGCAGGGCGGCCGCCTGATTGCCCCCGATGAGCTGCGCGCCCAGTTCGCGGCCGCAGGCATCACCAGCGCCCAGGGCGTGGTGGCCTACTGCGGGTCGGGGGTCAACGCGTGCCACACCTTGCTGGTGATGGAGCACGCGGGCCTTGGCCGCGGCCGGCTGTTCCCCGGTTCGTGGTCGGCGTGGAGCAACCGGGACGACCGACCGGTCGCCACGGGCGATTGATGCGACGTCACCTCATAGTCGGGGCGGTGGCGCTGCTGCTGCTGCCGGCAGCGGGGGCTGCATTCACCGCCCGGGTGCAGCGGGCCACCCTCGCCGATGGCACGCGAATCGCCTGGTACGAACGCGGATCGGGCCCGCCGCTGCTGATGAACATGGGCAGCGCATCGACCATGTCGGAGTGGGACCCGCTGCTCGTTCGTGAGCTCGCACGTACGCACCGGCTGATCATGTGGGACTACCGGGGCATCGGGCTGTCGTCGGCCCGGGGCCTGTCCGGCCTCACGATGGACCGCATGGCCGACGACGCAGCCGGGCTGCTCACGGCGATCGGCGTGGGCAGGGCCGATGTCCTGGGCTGGTCGCTCGGCGGGTTCGTCACCCAGCGGATGGCCGTGCGCCACCCCGACCGCGTGCGTCGCGTGGTGCTGGCGGGAACCAACGCGGGCGGGCCGACCGTGGTGCTCGGCCCCGAGTGGGCGCAGGCGGTTGACAGCGACCCCGACCGGGGCGACGCCGCCGTGATGCGGGTCCTCTATCCGCGCACCCCGCAGGGCCGCGCGGCTGCACGGGCATTCCTGAATCGGCTCGACACGGCGTCGGAGTCGGGCGAGATACCCGACGACTTCCGCGTGAGTACCGCCGGATTCCGCGCGCAACTGGCGGCCGAGCGCCGTTGGATGGCGTCGACGGCCAACCCCCGCCAGCTGCGCACCCTGAGAACGCCGGTGCTGGTGGCGGGCGGCACCCTCGATGTGCTCACCCCTCCGGCCAACGACCGCATTCTCGCCCGGCAGATCCCCGGCGCCCGCCGTGCCGTGTGGCCGCGCGGCGGGCATGCGTTCCTGTTCCAGTTCGCGCCGTCATTCGCAGGGCGCGTTCACGACTTCCTGGCCGCGCCACTGGCCCCGCCTGCCTCGAATACCGTGGGCCCGTGAGCAACGCCGCACGTGAATCGGACGCCGTCGACGGGCATGCCTGGCGGCGCAAGCAGGTGCTGGTGACCCTCGGCACGCTGGCCATTGTTCTGGGTCTCGTCATCTGGGTCGTGGCCCAGTTGGGCGAGATATGTGCCGACCCCACCACGTGCTGGGGCAAGGGCGCGGGCAGCGCGGGAGTCGTTGCCGCTGTCGGCCTGGCCGTGGCCTTCATCGGCCT
>CAMCDF010000014.1 GCA_945873475.1 Bifidobacterium breve
AGGAGCACTCCGTGGTGCTCGTGCGTGGCGGCCGCGTGAAGGATCTTCCGGGCGTTCGCTACAAGGTGATTCGCGCCGCGCTCGACACCGCCGGCGTTTCCGACCGCAAGCAGGCGCGCTCGAAGTACGGCGCCAAGACCCCGAAGTAGGCAGATGCCCCGCCGCGCAGCAATCACACGTCGTCCGCTCATCCCGGACCCCGTCTACGACAACTCAGTCGTGACGCAGTTGATCAACAAGGTCCTCCGGGACGGCAAGAAGTCGGTCGCCGAGCGCACCGTGTACGACGCACTCGAGCGCATTCGTGACCGCACCGGGCGCGACCCCGTGCAGGTCATGGAAGAGGCCATCCGCAACGTCACGCCGGTGCTCGAGGTCAAGAGCCGCCGCGTGGGTGGAGCCACCTACCAGGTGCCGATCGAGGTGCCGGCCCGCCGCGGTCGCACCCTTGCCATCCGCTGGATCGTCCTGTTCTCGCGCCAGCGTCGCGAGAAGCAGATGAGCGAGCGCCTCGCCAACGAGCTGCTCGACGCCCTCGGTTCGCAGGGTGGCGCGTTCAAGCGCAAGGACGACCTCTACCGGATGGCCCAGGCCAACAAGGCCTTCGCGCACTACCGCTGGTAGTCCCGTTCTCCGTCGCGATCGCGGCGGTTTCGGCTTGCATTCATGAGAGAGGACGCGGGGGGATCCACCTCCCGTGCCACATCGTTACGGACAGGTGAGATTCAGTGGCTGAGGTGAAGAAGGTTCCGCTCGAGCGCACCCGGAACATCGGGATCATGGCCCACATCGACGCGGGCAAGACGACCACGACGGAGCGCATCCTCTACTACACCGGCCGCACCCACCGCATCGGCGAGGTGCACGAGGGCGCCGCGACGATGGACTGGATGGAGCAGGAGCAGGAGCGCGGCATCACCATCACGTCCGCCGCCACCACCTGCTTCTGGCGCGACCACCGCATCAACATCATCGACACGCCGGGCCACGTGGACTTCACCGTCGAGGTGGAGCGCTCGCTGCGCGTGCTCGACGGCGCCGTCGCCGTGTTCGACTCGGTCGCCGGCGTGGAGCCGCAGTCCGAGACCGTGTGGCGCCAGGCCGACCGCTACCACGTGCCGCGCATCGCCTACGTGAACAAGATGGACCGCATCGGTGCCGACTTCGAGGCCGCCGTTCAGACCATGATCGACAGGCTCGGCGCCCGCGCCGTGCCGATCCAGCTGCCCATCGGCGCCGAGTCGGAGTTCGCCGGCATCATCGACCTGGTCGAGATGAACGCCACCACCTACAAGGACGACCTCGGCACCGAGGTCGAGGTGGGGCCGATTCCGGACGACATGGCCACCGACGCCGAGCTGGCGCGTGAGGCGCTCATCGAGGCGCTGGCCGACAGCGACGACGCCCTGGCCGAGGCCTACCTCGAGGGCAACGACGTCACGCCCGAGATGATCAAGAAGGCCATCCGCAAGGCCGTGCTCGCCATTGACATGACCCCCGTGCTCTGCGGGTCGTCGTTCAAGAACAAGGGCGTGCAGCCCCTGCTCGACGCCATCGTCGACTTCATGCCGTCGCCGCTCGACGTGCCGGCCGCAGAGGGCGTTGACGACCGCGGCAACGAGGTCGAGCGCCCGTCCGATCCGTCCGCTCCGTTCGCCGCGCTGGCGTTCAAGGTGATGAGCGACCCGTACGTCGGCCGACTCACCTTCCTGCGCGTCTACTCGGGCTCCATCGACGCCGGCGACGGCATCATCAACGCCACCAAGGGTGAGCGCAAGGAGCGCATCGGCCGCCTGCTGATGATGCACGCAAACCACCGCGAGGAGGCCGACACGGCCTCGGCCGGCGACATCGTGGCCGCGGTGGGGCTGAAGACCACCACGACCGGTGACACGCTCTGCGACCCGGCCAACCCGGTGATCCTCGAGGAGATGACCTTCCCCGACCCGGTGATCCGCCTGGCCATCGAGCCCAAGACGAAGGCCGACCAGGAGAAGCTCTCCACCGCCCTGCAGCGCCTGCAGGACGAGGACCCGACCTTCCGCGTGCGCACCGACGAGGAGACCGGCCAGACCGTCATCGCCGGAATGGGCGAGCTGCACCTCGAGATCATCGTCGACCGCCTCATGCGCGAGTTCAGCGTGGACGCCAACGTGGGCGCCCCGCAGGTGGCCTACCGTGAGACCATCCGCAAGCGCGTCGAGAAGATCGAGGGCCGCTTCGTGCGCCAGTCCGGTGGTCGCGGCCAGTACGGCCACGTCTACATCTCGGTCGAGCCGAACGAGCCCGGCAAGGGCTACGAGTTCGAGAACAAGACCGTCGGTGGCTCGGTGCCCAAGGAGTACGTGCCGGCCGTGGACGAGGGCATCAAGGAGGCCCTCGAGGGCGGCGTGGTCGCCGGCTACCCGATGGTGGACGTCAAGGTCGAGCTGATCGATGGCTCGTACCACGACGTCGACTCCAACGAGGGCGCCTTCAAGATCGCCGGCTCCATGGCCATCCGCGAGGCCGCCAAGCGCGCCAGCCCGTGCCTGCTCGAGCCGCTCATGGCCGTCGAGGTCGTGTGCCCCACCGAGTTCATGGGCACGGTGGTGGGAGACCTGAACGGCCGCCGCGGCCGCATCGGGGGCATGGAGGAGAAGGGCACCACCGGCACCATCCAGGCACAGGTGCCGCTCTCCGAGATGTTCGGCTACGCCACGTCCGTGCGCTCGGCCACCCAGGGCCGCGCCACGTTCACCATGCAGTTCGACCACTACGCCGAGGTGCCGCAGAGCATCTCCGAGGAGATCAAGGCGAAGGTGGGCGCGACGAGCGACTGACGCCCGCCGCCGTCAGCAGTTCCCGGGGGGCCGCCTGCGAGCGGCCCCTCGTCGTATGGGGCCCCTACTCGTGCAGCAGGCGGTCCAGGTGAATGGCCGGGTGCTCTGCCTCGCGGCCCGTGAGGTCGTGGATCTGGTCACGGCAACTGATGCCCGCGGCCACCACGGGGGCCGACGACGCGCGCACCTGCGGTGCGAGGCGGTCCTCCCCGATGAGTCGTGACTCGTCGGGGTGCAGGTAGCCGAAGGCGCCGGCCATGCCGCAGCAGCCGGCGTCGGTGGCGTGCGCCCCGGGGCCCATCGCGGCCACGGCCGCGGTGTCGCCGTCGGCGCGTGCGTGGCAGTGCCGATGCACCAGGGGGGCATCGGCCATGCCCGCAACCTCCAGGCCCAGATCCATCACCGCCTGCTCGAACGAGATCACCGAGTCGGCCACCCATGCGGCCCGGGCATCACCGGGCAGCAGCCACGGCAGGTCGGATGCCAGCATCGAGAGGCACGACGGTTCCAGCACCACGATGGGGTGGCTCCCCATGGCGTAGGGCGCCAGCGTGTCGAGCGCCCGCAGGCCCTGCCTGCGGGCGAGGTCGGGCATGCCCTGCGAGAGCGCCGGGCGACCGCAGCAGCCCCCCGAGAGCACCCGCACGCCTGCGCCGCCGGTCGTGAGCACCCGCACGGCCGCGTCGCCCACTGCCGGGTCGCGGAAGCGGGTCCAGGTGTCGGCGAACAGGCCGAGGGGTGGACCGCCACCTGTTGCCGCGGGCGGGCGCCACTCGCGCACCGGTACCGGCACCGGGCGGCCGAGCCTGCGCTCGGCCTGCCGGGCCATGCGACGGGCGAGCCGGGGCGACACCGAGCCCGCGCGCATCATGTCGTGGGCGTGCGCCGCGGCCAGCACGGCGGGCGACGGTCGCTGCTCGGCGTGGCGGTGCACCATGGCCTCCACCTTCAGGCGCGACATGTCCACGCCGGCCGGGCACTCGGTGGCGCAGGCGCGGCACGACAGGCAGAGGTCGAGCGCCTCGGCAAGCCCGGGGTCGGCCAGGCCGAGGTCGAGGTGGCCCTCGATGGCGGCGCGCAGCAGCACGGCACGGCCGCGCGTGGAGTGGCGCTCGTCGCGGAGCGCCTGGTACGACGGGCACATCACCGCATCCGACCTGCGGCACTGCCCGTTTCCGTTGCACGCCTCGGCCGCGCGCTGGAGGCCGCCCAGGGCATCGAACGGGACGGCCGTGCTGATCTCATGGGGAGCGGGGGAGGCCTGGATGCGAAGGCCGGAGTCGAGCGGCTCGGGGTCGACGATGATCCCGGGGTTGAGGATGCCCTGCGGGTCGAGCGCGCGCTTCACCTGATCGAAGCGGCGCAGCAGGTCCTGCCCGTACATGCGTGGCAGCAGCTCGCCGCGAAGGCGGCCGTCGCCGTGCTCGCCCGACAGCGACCCCCCGTGCGCGGCGACGATGTCGGCCACGCCCTCGGCCACCCGTCGCACGCGTTGCACGGCACCCGCCTCGCGCAGGTCGACCATGGGGCGGATATGCAGGCACCCGACGCTCGCATGGCCGTACCAGACGGCGTCGCCCATGCCCTCGTGGGCCAGCAGGCGCCGTACCTCGCGCGCGAACGACGCCAGCTGCTCGGGCGGCACCGCCGGGTCCTCGATGAACGGGATGGGCTTCTCGTCGCCCTCGGTGCGTAGCGCCCGGGCGATTCCGGTGCGCCGGATGGTCCACACCGCGGCCTGGTCGGCCGGGTCCGCCACCACCGTCGCCCCGGCCAACGCGCCGGCCCGTGCCCGTGCCTCGCCTGCCTCGCCCGAGTACTCGACCACCAGCATCGCCGGCGCGGTGCCCATCACCCGCAGCAGCGCGCGCTCGGCCGGTTGCCGGTTGGCGGGGTCCACCAGCGAGGCGTCCATCAGTTCGATGGCCGACGGGCCGGACTCCAGCAGGCCCGGCACGGCCTCGAGCGCGGCGTCGACGTCGTCGAACGGCAGGATGGCCAGCGCGCGTTCTGCCGGCAGCGCGACCAGTTGCACCACGGCGCCGCGCAGCACCGCCAGGGTTCCCTCGCTGCCCGACAGGAACGCCGGCCAGTCGGGGTCGGGCCCGCAGAGCCGGTCGAGGGCGTATCCGGACACCCGCCGCATGAGTGACGGAAAGCCGTCGTCCGTGGCCAGCGCACGCGCGGCCTCGAGCGCCGCGGGAGCCGCCCCGCCGCGCCGCAGCACCGCCTGCGTGCCGTCGGCGAGCACCACGTCGAGCTCCACGAGGTTGTCGGCGGTCATGCCGTGCACGATCGAACGGGCGCCCGCGGAGTTGTTGCCGATCATGCCGCCGAGGGTCGCGCGGCTGCCGGTGGCGACATCCGGCCCGAACATCAGGCCATGTGCGCCGGCGGCGCGGTTGAGGTCGTCGAGCACCACGCCGGGACCGACGCGGGCCGTCATCGACCCGGGATCGACCTCGATGTCCCGCAGCCTCGAGCAGTCGACCACGAGCCCCCGCCCCACGGACTGCCCGGCCAGGCTCGTGCCCGCACCCCGCATGGTAAGGGGGATGTCGTGGCGCGCGCAGGTATCGACCGCCAGGGCCAGGTCGTCCGCCGAGCCCGCCAGCAGGGCTCCCACGGGCACCCGCCGGTAGAGGCTGGCGTCGACCGCGTAGAGCTCGCGCGTGGCCGCATCTCCGCGCACGTCCCCGCGTGCCTCACGGGCGAGTTCGAGCAGAGCGTGGTGGGGCTGGTCCACGTGACGATCCTATGCGGAGACCGCTCACCGAAGTCGCGCTTGCGAGCCGCCGCCCGCGTGCTATGTTCCCCCGGCTCGAAAGAGCAACGGCCTTCACACGCGCGGCCAACCGTGGCCGCGCGTTGCATGTGGAAGCCCTTTCGGAAGCACTCAGCGGGTGGTGACCCCGATGGTCGCACGCCCGCTCGGACGCGCATGAGGAGCATGGGATGGCGAAGGAGAAGTTCGACCGCTCGAAGCCCCACGTGAACGTGGGCACCATCGGTCACGTCGACCACGGCAAGACGACCCTCACTGCTGCCATCACCCAGACGCTCGGCCAGAAGTTCGGCGGCGAGGTGCGCAGCTTCGATGAGATCGACAACGCCCCCGAGGAGCGCGAGCGCGGCATCACCATCGCCACCTCGCACGTGGAGTACGAGACGGAGGGCCGTCACTACGCCCACGTCGACTGCCCCGGTCACGCTGACTACATCAAGAACATGATCACGGGTGCCGCCCAGATGGACGGCGCGATCCTGGTCGTGTCGGCCGCAGACGGCCCGATGCCCCAGACCCGTGAGCACATCCTGCTCGCCCGTCAGGTGGGCGTGCCGTACATCGTGGTGGCCCTCAACAAGGCCGACATGGTGGACGACGAGGAACTCCTCGAGCTCGTCGAGCTCGAGGTCCGCGAGCTGCTGTCGGCGTATGAGTTCCCGGGCGATGACATTCCCGTCATCAAGGTCTCGGCGCTCAACGCCCTGAACGGCGACGCCGCAGCCCAGGAGCAGATCCTCGAGCTGATGCAGGCCGTGGACGACTACGTGCCGCTCCCCGAGCGTGACGTGGACAAGCCCTTCCTGATGCCCGTCGAGGACGTCTTCACCATCACCGGTCGCGGCACCGTCGCCACCGGTCGCGTCGAGCGCGGCATCATCAACGTCAATGACGAGGTCGAGGTCGTCGGCATGCAGCCGGAGATCGAGAAGACCGTCGTCACCGGCGTCGAGATGTTCCGCAAGCTGCTCGACCAGGGGCAGGCCGGTGACAACATCGGCGCGCTGCTCCGTGGCGTGAAGCGCGAGGACATCCAGCGTGGCCAGGTGCTCGCCGCTCCCGGCAGCATCACCCCGCACACGAAGTTCAAGGCGCAGGTGTACGTGCTCTCCAAGGAGGAGGGCGGTCGCCACACGCCGTTCGTGAACGGCTACCGGCCGCAGTTCTACTTCCGCACCACCGACGTGACCGGCGTCATCCAGCTCCTCGATGGCGCTGAGATGATCATGCCGGGCGACAACGCGGTGCTCGAGGTCGAGCTCATCGTGCCGATCGCCATGGAGGACGGCCTCCGCTTCGCCATCCGCGAGGGCGGTCGCACCGTCGGCGCAGGCGTCGTCGAGCAGATCGTCGAGTAGTAAGTACCTGTAGTACGGGCCCCGTCGCCCAGGAGGGCGGCGGGGCCCTCGCTTTCCCCGGGCAGCACGAGACGAACGAGAAGACCGAACCTTGATCACCCAGAACAAGATCCGCATCAGGCTCAAGGCCTATGACCATGAGCTGATCGACAAGAGCGCGGCGTCCATCGTGGAGACGGCGCAGCGGAGTGGCGCGACCATCTCCGGGCCCGTGCCGCTCCCCACGGAATGCCACCGCTACTGCGTGATCAAGGGTCCGTTCAAGGACAAGGACTCGCGCGAGCACTTCGAGGTGCGCACGCACAAGCGCCTCATCGACATCTTCTCCCCGACCCCCAAGACGGTCGACTCGCTCATGCGCCTCGACCTTCCCGCCGGCGTCGACATCGAGATCAAGGTCTGACCATGGCTGCGATCATCGGACGCAAGGTCGGAATGACCCAGATTTTCGCCGAGGACGGCCAGCGCGTGTCGCTCACCGTCATCGAGGCGGGCCCCTGCCCCGTGGTGCAGGTGAAGACCGAGGAGCGCGACGGCTACTCCGCCGTGCAGCTGGGCTTCGGTGCCGCCAAGGCGAAGCACGTCAACAAGCCCGAGCAGGGTCACCTGCAGAAGGCCGGTGCGCCGCTGATGCGCCACCTGCACGAGTTCTCGACCGAGGACCTGGGCGTGGAGGCCGACGGCGTCGCCGAGGGCCAGCTCATCACCGTTGACTCCTTCATCCCCGGCTCGTACGTGAAGGTGACCGGGGTCTCGAAGGGCAAGGGCTACGCCGGCACCATCAAGCGTCACAACTTCAAGCGCGGACCCAAGAGCCACGGCTCGCACAACGTCCGTGGTCCCGGCTCCATCGGTGCCGCGGCCTACCCCGCACGCGTGTTCAAGGGAATCCGCATGAGCGGCCACATGGGCGCTCGCCAGGTGACCCAGCGCGGCCTGCAGGTGGTGGACCGCGACCCGGAGCGCAACATCCTGCTGGTCAAGGGCGCCGTTCCCGGTGCCGTTGGCTCGATCGTCTTCGTGAGGCCCGACTGATGGCGGCTCATCTCCTTTCCAGCACCGGCAGTGCCTCCGGCGCCGCCGATCTCGGCACCGAGCTCGAGGCGCAGGCCATCAAGCCGCACCTCATCCACGAGGTCGTGACGGCCGAGATGGCGTGGCGCCGTGCCGGCACCCACAGCACCAAGACCCGCTCCGACGTGCGCGGCGGTGGCAAGAAGCCGTGGCGCCAGAAGGGCACCGGTCGTGCCCGTGCCGGCTCGAGCCGCTCGCCCATCTGGGTGGGCGGTGGCGTGGTCTTCGGCCCGCACCCGCGCAGCCACGGCGGCAAGGTGAACCGCAAGGTCCACCGCCAGGCGTTCCGCTCGGCGCTCAAGGCGCACGTGGAGCGCGGCACCATCGCCGTGATGGAGCCCACCGGCTGGGACCTGCCGTCCACCAAGCGTGCCGCCGAGTACCTGGCCAAGGCCCCGGAGGAGTTCGCCGCGCGCCCGCTGCTCGTGGTGGTGAGCGAGTCGTCGTCGCCCGAGGCGCTGTCGTTCCGCAACATGCGGGGCGTGCGCGTGCTCGAGGCCCGCGACATCGAGACCGTCGACATCATGGCCGGCCGCTCCGTGCTGGTCGAGCGAGAGGTGTGGGAGCGCTGGAATGGCGCCGCCGCACCCGCCGCCGACGCCGAGGGGGATGAGGCATGAGCGCCAGCAGCGACCTCCGCGGTGATGTCCGCCGCGCAATCGTCAGCCCGGTTGTGTCCGAGAAGAGCTACATGCTCGTCCAGGCGCACAACCAGTACACCTTCCGCGTGCTCGACGAGGCGCACAAGGTCGAGATCCGCCAGGCCGTCGAGGAGCTCTTCGACGTCACGGTGACCGACGTGCGAATCGTCAAGGTGCAGCCCAAGCCGAAGCGGCGTGGCCGCAGCGCGGGCACCCGTCCCGGGTGGAAGAAGGCCATCGTCGAGCTCCAGCCCGGCGACTCCATCGACATCTTCGAGGGCGCCTGATGGGTATCCGCAAGCACAAGCCGACCTCACCGGGCCGCCGCTTCGTCGCCAGCTCGGACTTCGAGGAGGTCACGAGGAGCACTCCCGAGAAGTCGCTCCTCGAGCCCATCCACAAGACGGGTGGCCGCAACAACAACGGTCGCATCACCACGCGCCACAAGGGTGGCGGGCACAAGCGCCGCTACCGCGTGATCGACTTCAAGCGCACCAAGGACGGCGTGCCCGCCCGCGTCGCCGCGATCGAGTACGACCCCAACCGCACCGCCCGCATCGCCCTGCTGCACTACGCGGACGGCGAGAAGCGCTACATCCTGGCGCCGCTGCGCCTGGAGGTCGGCGACACGGTGATGAGCGGCCCCGGCGCGGACATCCGCCCGGGTAACGCGCTGGCCCTGAGGGACATCCCGACGGGAACGATCGTGCACAACATCGAGCTGCAGATCGGCCGTGGCGGTCAGATGTGCCGCTCGGCCGGCACCGGCGCCCAGCTGATGGCGAAGGAGGGCGACTACGCCACCCTGCGCCTGCCCAGCTCGGAGATGCGCATGGTGCACATCGACTGCCGCGCAACCGTGGGGCAGATCGGCAACACGTCGCACGCCAACGAGGTGGGTGGCAAGGCCGGTCGCAGCCGTTGGCGCGGCGTGCGCCCGACCGTCCGCGGTTCCGCCATGAACCCGGTGGACCACCCGCACGGCGGTGGTGAGGGCAAGAGCAATTCGGGTCGCCACCCGGTGACCCCCTGGGGCAAGCCGACGAACGGTCACCGCACGCGTGACCCGAAGAAGGCGAGCCAGAAGCTGATCGTCCGCGGACGCAAGCGCGGCAAGCACACGGAAGGCCGATGAGCCGTAGCCTCAAGAAGGGTCCCTTTGTCGACCCCAAGCTCCTGAAGAGGATCGAGGACATGAACGCCTCGAGTGAGAAGCGCATGCTTCGCACCTGGTCGCGTTCGTCCACGATCTTCCCCGAGATGGTGGGGCACACCATCGCCGTCCACGACGGTCGCAAGCACGTGCCCGTGTTCATCTCGGAGAGCATGGTCGGCCACAAGCTGGGCGAGTTCGCCCCGACGCGCACCTACAAGGGGCATGGCGACGACCGACAGACGTCGAGGCGCTGACGTGAGCACCGAGACGACAGCAGAGGTGACCGAGGCCGAGGTGGAGGCCACCGACGTGGAGTCCACCGAGGGCGACGCCCCGGAGGCCCCCGAGGCCGCCGCCGAGCCCGCCCGCTCGGACAAGGTCCGCAACCGCAAGCCCGCGCGTCCCGAGGCCACGGCCAAGTTCGTGCGCGTGTCGGCCCGTAAGGCCCGGCTCGTCGCCGACCTCATCCGCGGCAAGTCCGTTCCCGAGGCCCAGGCGATCCTCGCCTTCTCCACCCGCGACGCCGCCGTGCCGGTGCGCAAGGTCCTGGAGTCGGCCATGGCCAACGCCGACCACAACGCCGGCCTTGACGTGCGCGAGCTGTACCTGACCCGAGTCACCATTGACGAGGGCCCGACCATGCGGCGATTCCGCCCGCGTGCCCAGGGTCGCGCCAGCCGCATCAACAAGCGCACCTGCCACATCACTATCGGCCTCGGGCTCCAGGGCTCCGAGGCGGAGGGACGTTCCTGATGGGACAGAAGGTCAACCCCACCGGATTCCGGATCGGCATCCTCCAGGGCTGGAAGAGCAACTGGTACACGGAGCGCGACTACGCCTCGTACCTCGATGAGGACCGCGCCGTGCGCGACCACATCACGCGCAAGCTCAGCCACGCCGGCCTGTCGGACATCCAGATCCGCAAGGACGCCACCAAGCTCACCGTCGACATCATGACGGCGCGCCCCGGCATCGTCATCGGCAAGAGCGGCTCCGAGGTGGACGCCCTGCGCCGCGAGCTGAACCAGCTCACCGGCAAGCAGATCCAGATCAACATCAACGAGATCAAGCGCCCGGAGCTCGACGCCACGCTGGTGGCCCAGTCGATCGCCGAGCAGCTCGAGAACCGCGTCTCGTTCCGCCGCGCCATGAAGCGCGCCCTCACCTCGGCCATGCGGTCGGGTGCCCAGGGCGCCAAGATCCAGTGCGGCGGCCGCCTGGGCGGCTCGGAGATGTCGCGCTCGGAGCACTACTCCGATGGTCGCGTGCCGCTCCACACGCTGCGCGCGGACATCGATTACGGCTTCGCCGAGGCGAAGACCACCTTCGGCCGCATCGGCGTGAAGGTGTGGATCAACAAGGGTGAGGTCCTGCCCGAGGGCGTCGTCGACGCCCGCGGCCGCAGCACCGAGCTCGACGCCCCGCCGCCGCGGCGCCCGCGCCGCGATGGCCGAGGCGGCGGTCCCGGTGGCGGTGGCGGTGGCGGCGGCGGTCGTGGCCGCGGTGGCCAGGGCCGCGGTGGCCAGGGTGGCGGCCAGGGTGGCCCGCAGGGCCAGGGAGCGAGGTGACGCCATGCTGATGCCGAAGCGCACCAAGTACCGCAAGTCGCACCGCGGTCGCAGGCAGGGCCTGTCGAAGGGCAACCAGGAAGTCCACTTCGGGCAGTACGGCCTGAAGTCGCTCGAGAACGCCTGGATCACCAACAGGCAGATCGAGAGCGCCCGTGTTGCCATGACCCGCTACATCAAGCGACAGGGCAAGGTGTGGATCAACCTGTTCCCGCACATGCCCGTCACCAAGAAGCCGGCCGAGACCCGCATGGGCTCGGGTAAGGGCTCGCCCGAGTCGTGGGTGGCCGTCGTCAAGCCCGGCAAGGTCATGTTCGAGCTCTCCGGCGTGCCGGAGGAGACCGCTCGCGAGGCCATGCGCCTGGCTGCGATGAAGCTGCCCGTGAAGTGCAAGTTCGTGACGCGTGAGGACGCCTAGGTAATGCCGACTCAGAAGGCAAGTGAACTGCGCGGGCTGTCTGAAGACCAGCTCGCCCTCAAGCTCGAGGAGTCGCGTCAGGCGCTCTTCAACCTGCGTTTCCAGCTGCCCACGGGCGCGCTCGAGCGCACCAGCGAGATCGGCGTGCGCAAGCGCGAGATCGCCCAGATCCTGACGATCGCCCGTGAGCGGGAGATCGCGGTCGAGGAGGCAGCCAATGGCTGAGACGCCCCAGGAGAGCGTTGCCCAGCGCAAGGTGCGCCAGGGCATCGTCACCAGCGACGCGCGCGATCGCACCATCACGGTGCGCATCGACACCTCGCGTCGCCACCCCATCTACGGCAAGACCGTCCGGTCGTCGTCGAAGCTCCACGCGCACGACGAGGCCAACGAGGCCGGCGTGGGTGACGTGGTGCGCGTGATCGAGTGCCGCCCGCTTTCGAAGCAGAAGCGGTGGCGCCTGGTCGAGATCGTCGAGAAGGCCCGTTAGGAGCACGCGATGATCCAGAACGAATCACGACTCCGCGTTGCGGACAACACCGGTGCCCGCGAGATCCTCTGCATCCGCGTGCTCGGCGGCAGCCGTCGCCGGTACGCCCACGTGGGCGACACCATCGTGGCCACCGTGAAGCAGGCCACGCCGAACGGCGCCGTCAAGAAGGGCGACGTCGTCAAGGCCGTGGTCGTGCGCACCAAGAAGGCGCACCCGCGTGACGACGGAACGTTCATCGCCTTCGACGAGAACGCGGCCGTCATCATCGACAACGCCCAGAACCCGCGCGGCACCCGCATCTTCGGGCCCGTCGCCCGCGAGCTTCGCGAGAAGCAGTTCATGAAGATCGTCTCCCTCGCACCGGAGGTGCTGTGATGCCTGCCCGCGTGAAGAAGGGCGACGAGGTCATGTGCATCGCCGGCAAGGACAAGGGCCGCACCGGCACCGTCCTGGAGGTCCTGCCGCAGGAGGACCGCGTGCTGGTCGAGGGCATCAACATGGTCAAGCGCCACACCAAGGCGCGCCCGCCGGACGACCCGGGCGGGATCATCGAGAAGCCCGCATCCATGCACCTCTCGAACGTCATGCCGATCGACCCGTCCGACAAGAAGCCGTGCCGGGTTCGCATCGAGGAGAAGGACGGCAAGCGCATCCGCGTGTCCGCCCGCACCGGGAAGGCCCTGGATTGAGCACCGACACCACCATTCCGCCCGCTCGCCTGAAGGCGCGCTACGAGGACGAGGTGCGGCCGAAGCTGCAGGAGCAGTTCGGCTACTCGTCACCGATGCAGCACCCGCGCATCGAGAAGATCACCCTCAACATGGGCGTGGGCGAGGCCAAGCAGAACTCCAAGGTTCTCGACGAGGCCGTGGAGCAGCTGGCGATCATCGCCGGCCAGCGCCCGGCCATCACCCGGGCCCGCAAGTCGATCGCGCAGTTCAAGCTGCGTGAGGACATGCCGATCGGCGCGAAGGTGACCCTTCGCGGCGCCCGCATGTGGGAGTTCCTCGACCGGCTCAACACCATCGCCCTTCCGCGCATCCGCGACTTCCGGGGCATCAACCCGGACGGATTCGACGGCAGGGGCAACTACAATCTCGGCCTGCGCGAGCAGACGATCTTCCCGGAGATCGACTACGACAAGGTCGACAAGGTCCGCGGTCTGAACGTGACCATCACCACGTCAGCCGAGACGGACGAAGAGGCCCGTGTGCTTCTCACGGCCCTCGGGATGCCGTTCCGCGCGGAGGGCTACAGCGCAGAGGAGCGCGCAGCCCGCCGTCGCAAGAAGATGCGCAAGTACCGCGGCCGCAAGCGATAGAGGAAGGTTCACGAACTCGTGGCGAAGACGTCCCTCAAGGTGAAGGCCTCACGGCCTCCGAAGTACCCCACCCAGGCATACACCCGGTGCCACCGGTGCGGTCGCTCGCGTGCTGTGTTCCGCAAGTTCGGCCTGTGCCGCATCTGCCTGCGCGACGAGGCCCACGCCGGGCACATCCCCGGCATGACGAAGTCGAGCTGGTAACCACATGCTGACCGATCCCATCGCAGACATGCTCACGCGCATCCGCAACGCCAACCTGGCGCTGCACGACACCGTCGAGATGCCCGGCAGCAGCCTCAAGGCCGACATCGCCCGGGTGCTCGAGGAGCAGGGCTACATCGCCGGCTTCGAGACGTCCGCCGACGGCTCGCGCTCGACGCTGCTCGTCAAGCTCAAGTACGACGAGGACCGCCGCCGCGTGATCACCGGCCTCGACCGCGTGTCGAAGCCCGGTCGCCGCGTGTACGCCGACAAGGACTCCCTGCCCAAGGTTCTGGGTGGCATGGGCGTCGCAATCATCTCGACCTCCCAGGGTCTCCTCACGGGCCACGAGGCCCGTCGCCGAGGTGTCGGCGGCGAGGTCCTGTGCACGGTCTGGTAGGGGAGGAGCGACCGTGAGCCGAATCGGACGCGCACCCATCCCGGTGCCCAGTGGGGTCACCGTGGACATCTCGGGCCAGAAGGTCTCCGTCAAGGGGCCCAAGGGCGAGCTCGAGCACGTGGTCTCCGAGCCCATCCGCATCGCGCAGGAGGACGGCGTGCTCGTGGTGACGCGCCCGACCGACCGCGGCCCGCACCGTGCCCTGCACGGCCTGTCGCGCACCCTGGTGGCCAACATGGTCACGGGTGTCACCGACGGGTTCCAGCGCAAGCTCGAGCTCGTGGGCGTCGGTTACCGTGCGCAGCTCAAGGGCAAGAACCTCGAGCTGGCCGTGGGCTTCTCGCACCCGGTCACCTTCGAGCCGCCGGAGGGCATCACGTTCGAGGTGCCGGAGACCACGCAGATCGTGGTGTCGGGCATCGACAAGCAGCAGGTGGGCCAGATCGCATCGGAGATCCGCCGCGTGCGGCCGCCCGAGCCCTACAAGGGCAAGGGCATCCGTTACGAGGGCGAGGCCGTGCGCCGCAAGGTCGGGAAGAGGGCCTAGGAGACATGGGCAAGATCAGCACACGCGACGCCCGCGCGCGTCGCCACCGCCGCGTCCGCGGCAAGGTCCACGGCACCGCAGAGCGTCCGCGCCTGTCGGTTTCGCGGTCGAACCTGCGCATCTACGCGCAGCTCATCGACGACGACAACGGCCACACCGTGGCCGCTGCCGGTTCGCACGAGGCGCCCCTCAAGGGGCTCGCCAAGGGCGATGCCGCCGGTGAGGTGGGCAAGCTCATCGCCGAGCGCGGCAAGGCCGCCGGCGTCACCCGCGTGGTCTTCGACCGCGGCGGTTACCTTTACCACGGCAGGGTCAAGTCCCTGGCCGACGGCGCCCGCGAGGGCGGGCTCGAGTTCTAGGACCGGGAAAGAGAGACATGGCAGAGCGCAGGCGCGAGAAGGTCACGACGGAGGGTGTAGAGCTCTCCGAGCGCGTGGTCCAGGTGAACCGTGTCGCCAAGGTCGTCAAGGGCGGCCGCCGCTTCTCGTTCTCGGCCCTGGTGGTCGTGGGCAACGAGGTGGACGCGGTTGGCGTGGGTCACGGCAAGGCCAATGAGGTTCCGCTGGCCATCCAGAAGGCCGTGGATGACGCCAAGAAGAACATGTTCCGCGTGCCGCGCTACGGCTCGACCATCACCCACGAGGTGATCGGCCACCACGGCGCGGGCCGCGTGCTGCTGAAGCCGGCCGCCCCCGGTACCGGTGTCATCGCCGGCGGTGGGGTGCGCGCGGTGCTCGAGCTCGCCGGCGTGCGCGACATCCTCAGCAAGTCGCTCGGCACCACGAACCCCGTGAACCTGGTCACCGCCACGGTGAACGGCCTCAAGAGCCTCCGCACCCCGGAGGAGGTCGCCAAGCTGCGCGGCAAGACCGTGGCCGAGGTGCTGGGTACCTCTGGTGGCTCGACCAAGCCGGCCGACGAGGTCGTGGCCGAGGTCGTCGAGGTGACCGAGGAGGTCACCGCGTGAGCACGCTGAAGATCACCCAGGTGCGCTCCCAGATCGGGAGCAGCGAGCGCCACCGCGGAACCCTCCGCGCGCTGGGGCTCGGTCGAATCGGGAAGACGGCGGTCCACGAGGACTCGCCCGCCCTGCAGGGCGCGATCCGCAAGGTCGCGAACCTCGTGCAGGTGGAGGAGGTCCAGAGTGGCAGCTGATGAGCCCAACGTGAATGGCGGCGAGGTGAATCCCGAGGACGTGCGCCTCGAGAACCTGCGGCCGAACCCCGGTGCGAAGCACCGCCGCAAGCGCGTGGGCCGCGGCCCCGGCTCGGGCAAGGGCAAGACCTGCGGTCGCGGCATGAAGGGCGCCGGCGCGCGCTCGGGCCCCGGCCCGCGCCCCGGCTACCGCGGCGGCACGATTCCGCTGCACATGCAGAAGGGCAAGCTGCGCGGCCCCAACCACAAGAAGTCGATGCCGATCGGCCCGTTCCGCACGCACTCCGTTCCCGTGAACGTGGGCGCGCTGGCCAAGGCCTTCTCGGCCGGTGACGTGGTGGACGCCGAGGCGATGGCGAAGATCGGCCTCGTGAAGAACAACGAGAACCGTGCCTACCCGGTGAAGCTGCTCGCCACGGGCGAGATCACCCACGCCCTCACCGTTCGGGTCGACCAGGCCTCTGCGGCTGCCGTGGCCAAGATCGAGGCGGCCGGTGGTCGCGTCGAGCTCGTCGGCACCGAGTAGGGACGCCACGGGCTAGGCGCCGCTGATGCTCCAGGCCATGCTCAATTCGCTCCGGTCCCCGGAGCTGCGGAAGAAGCTGTGGTTCACCGCTGCGATGCTGCTGGTGTTCCGCTTCGGCTCGTACGTGCCCGTGCCGGGCGTCGAGCCCGAGCGCCTCGCCGCGGCCCTCGAGAACCAGGGCACCACGAACATCCTGAACTTCCTCAACCTGTTCGCGGGAGGCGCGCTGACGCGCTTCGCCGTGTTCGCGCTGGGGATCATGCCGTACATCACGGCGAGCATCATCCTGCAGCTCCTCACCGTGGTCGTGCCGTCGCTCGAGCGCCTCCAGAAGGAAGGCGAGTCGGGCTACGCCAAGATCACGCAGTACACGCGCTACATGACCGTGGGCCTGGCCTTCCTGCAGTCGCTGGCGTACGTCCTGTACTTCCGCTCGCAGGACGCCCTGCCGGGCGTCGGCTGGTCGCGCACCTTCCTCATCGTCATCTCGCTGACGGCCGGCACCACGCTGGTGATGTGGATCGGCGAGCTCATCACGCAGAACGGCGTGGGCAACGGCATCTCGCTGCTCATCTTCTGCTCGATCGTGTCGGCCCTCCCGGCCGCGCTTCGCGGCTGGCTCGGGCTCCCGCCCGTCACCGCCGTGATCATCGGCATCATCGCCGTGGCCATCGTGCTGGGCATCGTCTTCGTGAACGAGGGCGTGCGCCGCATCCCGATCCAGTACGCCAAACGGCAGGTCGGCCGGCGCATGACATCGGGCGGAACCACGTACATGCCGATCCGCGTGAACATGGCGGGTGTGATCCCGGTCATCTTCGCGGCCTCAATCACGATCCTGCCGCCCACCATCGCCGAGCTCGCCGGCGGGTCGGGCTGGGCCCAGGGCGTGGCCGACTTCCTGTCGCCGGGTTCCTGGTGGTTCATCCTCTTCGAGGGCCTGCTGATCGTGCTCTTCACGTACTTCTACACGGCGGTGCAGTTCAACCCGACCGAGCAGGCGGACAACCTCAAGAAGTACGGCGGCTTCATCCCCGGCGTGCGCCCCGGGCGCCCGACGGCGATCTACCTCGATCGCGTGGTCAGCCGCCTCACCCTGCCGGGCGCCATCTACCTGGCGCTGGTGGCCGAGTTCCCGAACATCATCTTCCGGTACCTGCCGGAGTCGAACGTGTTCTTCGGGCTCTTCGGTGGAACGTCCATCCTCATTGTCGTCGGCGTCGCCCTGGACACCATGCGCCAGATGGAGGCCCAGCTGATGATGCGCTCGTACGAAGGATTCCTGTCATAGCCCGTCTCGTCCTCTTCGGTCCCCCCGGTGCCGGCAAGGGCACCCAGGCAGAGCTCCTGAAGGAGCGCGGCCTGCTGCACCTGTCCACCGGCGACCTGCTTCGCGCCGCCGTGAAGGCCGGCACTCCCCTGGGCCTGGAGGCCAAGAAGTACATGGACGCCGGCGACCTCGTGCCAGACGAGGTCGTGATCGGCATGATCCGCGAGGGGCTCACGGGCCGCACGGACGACTTCATGCTCGACGGCTTCCCGCGCACCATCGCGCAGGCCGAGGCGCTCGACGCCATGCTGGGCGACGTCGGTGCCCCCATCGACGCGGTCATCTCGTTCGAGGTCCCGCGCGATGAGTTGGTGCGCCGTCTCGGTGGCCGCTGGATCTGCCGCGGGTGCGGCCGCTCGTTCCACGAGACCAGCAACCCCTACGGCGGCGAGCCCTGCTCGTCGACCGGCGCGGAGTGCGACCTGTACCAGCGTGACGACGACCGCCCCGAGGCCGTCGCCAACCGCCTCGACGTGTACGACTCGCAGACCTCCCCGCTCATCGAGTACTACGAGTCGCGCGGGCTGCTCCGCAGGGTCGATGGCGCCCTCTCGCTCGACGACGTGCAGGCGCAGGTTGTCGAAGCGATCTCGTAGCACCTCGGGGCCCATCCCCAAGACCCCGGCCGAGATCGACGCCATGGCCGCGAGCGGCGCGGTGCTGGCGGAATGCCTCGACATGCTCGAGGCCGCCATCGCACCGGGCGTGACCACGCTCGACCTCGACGAGATGGCCGAGGAGTTCATCCGCGCGAACGAGGGCATCCCCTCGTTCAAGGGCTACCACGGCTTCCCCGGCACCATCTGCCCGTCGGTGAACGAGGAGGTCGTGCACGCGATCCCCGGCCCGTACGCGCTGGCCGAGGGCGACATCATCAGCATCGACTGCGGCGTGACGCTCGACGGCTGGGTGAGCGACTCCGCGCGCACGATTCCCGTGGGCGAGGTGAGCCCGGTTGCCAGCAGCCTCATGGACGCCACGCGGCGCTCGCTCGCGGCGGGCATCACGCAGGCGCGCGTGGGAAACCGCACCGGGGACATCGGGGCCGCAGTGCAGGACGTCGTGGAGCGCGCCGGCTTCAACGTGGTGCGCACACTTGTGGGCCACGGGGTGGGTCGCAGCATGCACGAGGAGCCCCAGGTGCCGAACTTCGGCAAGGCCGGCACCGGCGTGCTGCTGGAGGAGGGCGTCGTCATCGCCATCGAGCCCATGGTGACCCAGGGTGACCCCGAGGTGCTGCTGGGCGGCGATGGCTGGGTGGTTTCCACCCGTGATTCGGGCCTGGCGGCGCACTTCGAGCACACCGTGGCCATCACCGCATCGGGGCCGCGCATCCTCACGCGGCGCGGCGGATGACGGATCGGTACCGCTGATGCCCCGAGCCTGCTATCTTGCGCGGCCGCGCGTGGAGCGAAACGCGATGGTCGCCGTGTGCCCGTTGGGCCCGGTGATCTCCCATCGCCACCATGCGCGCAGTGGGGGCGCCGCGGCCCGTCAGGCCTCGCGCCATGTCGTGTCGTCCCCGGGTCACCCAGCGAGGAGCAATCCGTGAAGGTCCGTCCGTCCGTGAAGCCGATGTGCGAGAAGTGCCGGGTAATCAAGCGGCACGGCAAGGTCCTCGTGATCTGCGTCAACCCTCGTCACAAGCAGACCCAGGGGTAGTCAGTGGCACGAATCGCCGGAGTCAATATCCCCCGCGAGAAGCGGGTGGAGATCGGCCTCACCTACGTCTACGGGATCGGCCGCACCACGGCCAACGAGATCCTGGGCAAGGTCGGGATCAGCAAGGACACCTATGTCCGTGATCTGACCGAGGAGGAGGTGGGCCAGCTCCGCGAGGTGATCGAGCGCGACTACATCGTGGAGGGTGACCTCCGGCGCGAGCGCGCCAACAACATCAAGCGCCTCATGGACATCGGCTGCTACCGCGGCCTGCGTCACCGGCGCGGTCTCCCGGCCCACGGCCAGAGGACCAAGACCAACGCCCGTACCCGCAAGGGTCCGAAGCGCACCGTCGGCAAGCAGCGCAAGAAGTAGCCGGAGCAGAAGGAGCCCATGGCACGCCAGAAGGCAACTCGAGGTCGTACCCGCCGCAAGGCCCGCAAGAACATTGCGGCAGGCCACGCGCACATCAAGACCTCGTTCAACAACACGATCGTCACGCTCACCGACCGGTCGGGCAACGTGATCGCCTGGGAGACCGCCGGCTCGGCCGGCTTCAAGGGATCCCGCAAGAGCACGCCCTACGCCGCGCAGATCACCGCTGACGCCGCCGCCCGCAAGGGCATGGAGCACGGCCTGCAGAAGGTCGACGTGTTCGTGAAGGGCCCCGGCTCGGGCCGCGAGACGGCAATCCGCTCGCTGCAGGCCGCCGGCCTCGAGGTGACCTCGGTCACCGATGTGAGTCCCGTTCCCCACAATGGCTGCCGCCCGCGTAAGCGGCGCCGCGTCTAGGAGGCCGACGTGGCTCGCGATCGTGATCCGCAGTGCAAGCAGTGCCGCCGTGAGGGCGAGAAGCTCTTCCTCAAGGGCTCGCGCTGCCTCACCGAGAAGTGCGCCATCGAGCGCCGCAACTACCCGCCCGGCCACAACGGCCGCGGGCGCATCCGCCAGTCGGAGTACCTGATCCAGCTGCGCGAGAAGCAGCGCGCCCGCCGGTACTACGGCGTGCTCGAGAAGCAGTTCCGTCGCTACTACGAGAAGGCCAGCCGCCAGCCGGGAATCACCGGCGAGAACCTGCTGCGCCTGCTCGAGCTGCGCCTGGACAACGTGGTGACCCGCCTCGGCTTCGCGGCCTCGCGCCGCCAGGGCCGCCAGCTGGTGCGCCACGGCCACATCCTCGTCAACGGCCGCCGGGTGGACATCCCGTCGTACCAGTGCCGTCCCGACGACATCATCACCATCAAGCCGGAGTCGGGCGCCACGGACACCGTGCGCGGCGCCACCGAGATCGGGGCATCGGTTGCCCCGTGGCTCCAGGCCGACCACGAGTCGCTGTCCGGCAAGGTCCTCAAGGCCCCGGACCGCACCGAGATCGACACCCCGGTGCGCGAGCAGCTCATCGTGGAGCTCTACTCGAAGTAAGCAGTGCACCGGGCCCGGCACGGGCGATGGCGGGGCGCCCCTGACGCGGGGGCCCCGGCCGAGGCCGCCGGACCCGGTTCCGCGTTCATCACATAACCGGCCACAGGGCCGGGAGGAGCAACCCAAGTGCTCGACATCCAGACCCCGCGCATGTCCTACGAGCCCGAGTCCGACACCCTCGGGCAGATCGAGGTCGAGCCGCTCGACCGCGGCTTCGGACACACCTTCGGCAACTCGCTCCGGCGCGTGCTGCTCTCGTCGCTCGAGGGCGCCGCCGTGACGTCGGTCAAGATCGACGGCGTGCAGCACGAGTTCACCACGGTGAAGGGCGTGCGCGAGGACGTCACGGACATCATCCTCAACCTCCGTGGCCTCGTGTGCCGCCTCGTCGGCGAGGCCGATGAGATCGAGGTGGAGCTCAGCCGCCAGGGCCCCGGCGTCGTGACCGCCGGCGACATCGCCTGCCCGTCCGACCTGGAGATCCTCAACCCCGAGCTGGAGATCGCCAACATCGAGGCCGGCGCCTCGCTGGACATGGTGCTCACCATCGCCCGCGGTCGCGGCTACGTGGCGGCCGACCAGAACAAGGGCCCGGGCTCGACCATCGGCGTGATCCCGGTCGACTCCAACTTCTCGCCCGTGCGCCGCGTGCGCTACGAGGTCGGCGCCGCCCGCGTGGGCCAGCGCACCGACTACGACAAGCTCACCCTCGAGGTCGAGACCGACGGCTCGGTCGACCCCCGCACCGCGGTGGCCCAGGCCTCGGCGATCCTCATCGAGCGCCTGGCGATCTTCGCCGACCCGAAGGACATCCGCCTGCTGGTCGAGGAGGAGCCCGAGGCCCCGCCGCCCGGCGGCGAGATGGCCAACATCCTCATCGAGGAGCTCGAGCTGGGCGTGCGCTCGTACAACTGCCTCAAGCGCGTCGGCGTCGAGACCATCGGCGACCTGATCTCGAAGACCGAGGACGACCTCTCCGCCATCCCGAACTTCGGGAAGAAGAGCATCGAAGAGGTCAAGGAGAACCTGGCCCGTCACGGCCTGGGCCTCCGCGACGACTGAATCCAGACCAAGCACCGGTAACCGGAGACACCATGCGACACCGCAAGAGCGGACCCAAGCTCAACCGTGACAGCGCACATCGCAGTGCGATGGCGGCCAACATGGCCGTGGCGCTGCTGGAGCACGGGCGCATCCAGACCACCGAGACCAAGGCCAAGCTCGCCCGCCAGACGGCCGAGCGCGCCATCACCCTGGGCAAGCAGGGCACGCTGCACGCCCGTCGCCAGGCCATCTCGCTGCTGCGCAACAAGCCGATCACCTATCGGCTGTTCGACGACATCGCGCCCGTCTTCAAGGACGTGCCGGGTGGTTACACTCGGGTGACCAAGCTTGGCCCGCGCCAGGGCGACGCCGCACCGATGGTGCTGCTGGAGCTCTCGCGCCCCGTCCCCACCGCTTCGGCCTAGGAGTC
>CAMCDF010000015.1 GCA_945873475.1 Bifidobacterium breve
CGCCACGCTGCCCATGGGATCGACGGAGATGTCGTCCACGTGGGGCTCGAGCTCATTGATGACCACCTCGCGTATGCGCTCCTCGCGCCCGGGGGCGCCGGGGGTCTCGCACAGCCGCGCCAGCAGGTCGAGGTCGAGGCCGGGGGTCGCCATCAGAACACCATCCAGGTCGTGAGGAAGTAGCCCGCGAGGGACGCGAAGAGAAGGGAGTCGAAGCGGTCGAGCACGCCACCGTGCCCGCCCAGGATCGTGCCGGAGTCCTTCACGCCCACGTCACGCTTGATCATCGACTCGAACAGATCGCCCACGTACGCGGCGAGGCAGATGGCCAGCCCGATGACGATCGACTGCCACCAGGAGATCCAGTCCATGTAGAGGCCGGCGAACCACACGGCCGCCGTGCCGCCGATGAGGCCCCCGACAAAGCCCTCCCACGTCTTGTTCGGAGAGGTGCGGGGGGCGATCTTTCGCCGCCCCCACAGGCGTCCCGAGAAGTACGAGGCGGTGTCGAACACCCAGACCCCCACGAGCAGGTTCACGATCGCCCCGGCGCCGTCGGGCAGGTCGCGTGTGAGCACCAGGATGCCCGCCGGCAGGGCGATGTACATGGCCCCCATGAGGATCATGGCGACCCTGCCGGTGATTCCCTCGCGGTCCTCCATCGTGAGCGCGGCGATGGCCGACAGGATCAGCCCGGCCGCGAGCGCCAGCAGAAGGGCGCGCTCGGCAGGGGATGCCGCCCAGGCGAGCACCACCGCCAGCAGCGCAGTGGCATACCCGGCCCACTGGAGGTGCCTCGGCACCTGGGCGAGCGCATAGAACTCATAAAGGGCCGCGAGCCCGACCACCAGGGCGAAGGCGGCGAAGACGGGCCCCCCGAAGTAGACGGCCGCGAGGATCACGGCGATACCCGGGACCGCCACCAGCACGCGACTCATCATCGGGCGCCGAACCTCCTGCTGCGGGCGGAGTACTCGTCGAATGCGGCACGGAGGTCGTCGGGGCCGAAGTCGGGCCACAGGGCGTCCGAGAACACCAGCTCGGCGTAGGCCGACTGCCACAGCAGGAAGTTCGAGAGCCGCTGCTCACCGCTGGTGCGGATGATCAGCTCGGGGTCGCGCATGTCGGGTGCGTACATGAAACGGCCGAACTCCTCGTCGGGTGCGTCGGGGCCGGCCTCGGCGACGAAGCGCCGCGCGGCATCCACGATCTCGGCACGGCCACCGTAGTTCATGGCGATGAACAGGCGCATGCGGTCGTGCCGGGCCGTCATGGCCTCGGCCTCATCGATCTTCCTGCGCAGGCCCGGATCGAGCTGACCCAGCCGGCCCACGAACCGGATTGACACGCCCTCGGCGTCGAGGTCGGGCACCTCCCGGTCGATCAATTCCGAGAACAGCACCATGAGGTCATCGACCTCGTCGTCGGGCCGGTTCCAGTTCTCGGTCGAGAACGAGAACACGGTGAGGTCACGCACGCCCATGTCGCCGGCGGCGCGCACCACCCGGCGCAGGGCCTTGGCGCCGGCCCGGTGACCTGCCGCCGTCGGCAGGCGTCGTCTGCGTGCCCAGCGGCCGTTGCCGTCCATGATGATGGCGACCGACTCGGGCACGCCGGCCACCGGCGCGGCGGGCTCGTGGGAAGTGCGGGTGCCGAGCGCGGCGCGCGCGGCACGGAGGCGCGACATGAGCGCCATCACACCTCCATGATCTCGGCCTCCTTGCGGGCGAGCATGTCGTCGACCGCCTTCACCTCGGCATCGGTGAGCTTCTGCACCTGGTCCTGCGCGCGCCCGAGGTCGTTCTTCGAGACCTCGCCGTCCTTCTCGGCGCGCTTGAACTCGTTCAGGACGTCCCGCCGCACGTTGCGCACGGCCACGCGGGCCTCCTCGGCCATGCGGTGCGCCACCTTCACCAGTTCCTTGCGGCGCTCCTCGGTGAGCTGCGGCAGGGGCAGGCGGATCATGTTGCCGTCGTTGCTCGGGGTGAGCCCCAGGTCCGACTCCATGATGGCCCGCTCGATGTCCTGGATCATCGTCTTGTCGAATGGCTGCACCGTGAGCAGGCGCGCCTCGGGGGCGTGGATCTTCGCGAGCTGGGGCAACGGGGTGGGCGTTCCGTAAGCCTCCACCTGGATGCGGTCGAGCAGCGATGTGGTCGCACGCCCTGTGCGCAGGGCGGCGAACTCGCTGCCCAGGTTCTTGACTGCGCCCTCCATGCGGCGCCCGGCGTCCTCGATGCGCTCCTTCATGCTGCCCCTCCCCCTCCGGCCCCTGAGGGGCTGCTGACGACCGTGCCCACGCGCTCGCCGTCCAGCAGCCGGCCGAGGTTCGCCTCGTCCTGCATGTTGAACACGAGCAGGGGCAGGTCATTGTCCATGCACAGGGTCAGGGCGGTGGCGTCCATCACGGCCAGTCCGCGCTCGATGACCTCCATGTGCGTGATCTGCGGGATCAGGGTGGCCGACGGATCCTCGCGCGGATCAGCCGTCATCACCCCGTCCACGTTGTTCTTCGCCATCAGGATGCACTCGGCGCCGATCTCCAGCGCCCGCAGGGCGGCCGTGGTGTCGGTGGTGAAGAACGGGTTGCCGGTGCCCGCGGCGAAGATGACGACGCGCTTCTTCTCGAGGTGCCGGATCGCCCGTCGCCTGATGTACGGCTCGGCGACCTCCTGCATGGCGATGGCCGACTGGATGCGCGTGGTCAGCCCCAGCTTCTCGAGGGCGTCCTGGATCGCCAGGGCATTGAGCATCGTGGCGATCATGCCCATGTAGTCGGCGGTGGCCCGGTCCATGCCGCTGGCGGCGCCGATGACGCCGCGGAAGATGTTGCCGGCGCCCACCACCACGGCGACCTCGACATCACGATCCACCGCGCCCTTCACCACGCGCGCCACCCCTGCGATCTGATCGGGGTCGATGCCGTACCCCTGATCGCCCATCAACGCCTCGCCCGAGAGCTTCAGCAGCACCCGGGACCAGGCGGCTCGCCCGCCCGCCCCCGCAGCGGCGGGGGCGGGGTCGGGCTGGTCGCTACTCACCAAGCTGGTAGACCGTGAACCGCCGGATGGTGATGTTCTCGCCGAGTTCCGACGAGGTCTCCGCCCGGAGCTCCTCCATCGTGCGCTGCTTCTTCTCGGTGGCGTCACGGAAGAAGGGCTGCTCGAGCAGGCAGATCTCGCTCAGGTGCTTGGCCAGCTTGCCCTCCACGATCTTCTCGCGGGCATTCTCGGGCTTGTCCTTGGCCTGCTCGGCGTAGACCTCGCGCTCGCGCTGCTTGTAATCGTCGGGCACGTCATCGGCCGATACGTACTGCGGCTTCATGGCGGCCACGTTCAGCGCGACATCGCGGGCGAACTGCTGGAAGCGGTCGGTGCGGGCGACGAAGTCGGTCTCGCAGTTGACCTCCACCAGAACGCCGAGCTGGCCACCCTGGTGGATGTAGCTGGCCACCGTGCCCTCGTTGGCCTCGCGGCCCGAGCGCTTGGCGGCAGCCGCGAGCCCCTGCTTGCGCAGGAGGGTGGCGGCCTCCTCGAGGTCGCCACCGGTCTCGACGAGCGCCTTCTTGCAGTCCATCATCCCGGCGCCGGTCTTCTCGCGAAGCTCCTTCACCAGCCCTGCGGGAATCTGTGCGGTGCTCATGCCTGGCCCTCCCCTGCGGCGTCCTGCGCCTCTTCTGCGACTGCCTCGGCAACTGCCTCGGTGGCCACGGCGTCGGCCGCGAGGTCGGAGGCCGCGGCCTCGAGTGCGATGTCGGCGACGGCCTCCTGCACCACTTCCTCGGCTGCCATGGCCACTGCGGCGTCGGCCTGCTCGACCGCGGCGATCTCGTCGGCTGCCGGGGCGGAGCCACTGCGACCCTCACCGCGCGCGGCGCGGGCGGCGTCGGGGTCGCCGGCGGCCTGCGCGGCAGCTGCGGCCACACGGGCCTCCTCGTAGCCACCCTGCGGCTCGAGGCCGCGCCCCTCGCGGATGCCGTCGGCGATCACCGACAGCACGAGCGAGCACGAACGGATGGCGTCGTCGTTGCCCGGGATGACGTAGTTGGCCTCGTCCGGGTCGCAGTTGGTGTCGACCAGGCCGATGACCGGGATGCCGAGGCGGTTCGCCTCGCGCACGCCGATGGCCTCCTTCTTCAGGTCGACGATGACCACCGCGTCGGGGCGGCGCTGCATCTCGGCCACGCCGCCGAGGTTGGCCTCGAGCTTCACCAGCTCGGCCTCGGCCGCCAGGCGCTCACGCGTGGGCAGCAGGGCCAGCTGGCCACCGGCCTTCTGCGCACGCAGCTCGTGCAGGCGGCGGATGCGCTGGCTGATGGTCGACCAGTTGGTGAGGAGGCCACCCAGCCAGCGGTGTGACACGTAGGGCATGCCGGCGCGGATGGCCTGCTCGCGCACGGAGTCCTGGCACTGCTTCTTGGTGCCGACGAACATGACCGAGCCGCCGCGCTCCGACACGTTGCGGGCGAAGTGGTGGGCCTTCTCGAGCAGGTCGAGCGTCTGCTGGAGGTCGATGATGTAGATGCCGCCGCGCTCGCCGAAGATGAAGCGCTTCATCTTGGGATTCCAGCGGCGGGTCTGGTGGCCGAAGTGAACTCCGGACTCCAGCAACTGCTTCATGGTGACGACGGACACGCGTCACGTCTCCTTGTTCGGTTCCATTGGTATTCCCGGGCGCCTCCGGAGGGAACCGACGAAGCCGGTCACCGCCCCCCGGATCCTCGCTCCCGGGGTCGGGTACGCGGATCGGCCCCGTGTGGGGCCAGCGGGGAATACTAGCCAGACCCGGCCGCCCGGGCACGCGCGTCGTCGAGCGCCTGCGCGAGGTCGGCGGGCAGGGGGCTCTCGAAGCCCATTTCCTCCCCCGTGGCCGGGTGCGTGAAGCCCAGCCGGTACGCATGCAGGAACTGCCTGCCCAGACCGTGATCGTGGCGCCCCATGCCGTACACGGGGTCCCCGAAAACCGGATGCCCGGCGCTCTCGAGGTGCACGCGCACCTGGTGGGTGCGGCCGGTCCCGAGCCTCGCCTCGATCAGGGCCAGGGAGCCGATCTCCTCGATGCGCCGGAAATGCGTGACGGCCTCCCTGCCGCCCACCTGAAGCACCGCCTGCCGCGTGCGGCGCCTGGGATCACGCCCCAGCGGCCGGTCAACGGTGAGCGCCGGGGGAAACGGGCCGTGCACCAGCGCGAGGTAGCGCCTCTCGATCTCGCGGTCGCGCATCATGCTCCCCAGCTGCCGATGGGTGCGCTCGTCGCGGGCCACCAGCAGCAGCCCCGACGTGTCGCGGTCGAGGCGGTGGACGATGCCCGGGCGCTCGGGGTCGTCGCCCCCCGCGATGCCGCCGCCGATGAGCCCGTGCACCAGGGTGCCCGACGAGTGGCCGCGCGAGGGGTGGGTAACCATTCCCGCCGGCTTGTCGACCACCACCAGATGGTCGTCCGAGAACACGAGGGGCACCTGGAGGTCCTCCGCCCTGATCTCCCCCACCGGCCCGCGCTCGGGCAGCGTGACCTCGATCACGTCGCCGCGTGCCAGCTGATGGCGCTTGGCCCGCGACTCGCCGTTCACCAGCACGGCTCCCGACTCGATGAGGCGCTGGGCCTCGGCCCGGCTCTCGATGCCCGGTGCCCGGGCCAGCAGCGCATCGAGCCGAGACCCCGCGTCGTCCGATGTGGCGACGACCCGCAGTGGCTGCGTGTCAGTCATCGCCGGCCGAGAACAGCAGCGCGAGCACAAGCAGCAGGGCGCCGGTGGTGACCGCGATGTCGGCGACGTTGAACGGGGGCCACGGACCGATGGCGATGAAGTCGGTCACGCCATCCCGGCTGATGCGGTCGATGAGGTTCCCGATGCTGCCGCCGAGCAGCAGCCCGCCACCGATGGGCACCAGGCGGTGCTGGCCCGCGTATGCCACGAGCACGATTCCGATGACGCCGATCGCCACGAGGGTGAGCACCGCGATGAGTCCGGTGCTGCCCGAGAACAGGCTGAACGCGATGCCCGTGTTGATGGTGTGCACGAAGTCGATGCCGGGGAGCACATCGATCACCTCGCCACGGGTGATCGTGACCCGCACGATCACCTTCACCACCTGGTCGAGGATGATCACGGCGAGCGCGATGAGCGCCATCAGCAGGTAGCGCTGCCCGGCCTCGCGGCGCATGCGGCGGGCCATCACGTCGGGCAGGGCCTCGTGTGGCGTGCGGCCATGGGGGCTCACCGGAGCGACTCCGCCAGCACGCCCAGGGCCACCTCGATGGCGGCGGGGTCGCCGTCGATCTCAATGAGCTTTCGCGCCCCCGTGGATCCCCGCCTCAGGCGCACCGCCGACGGCCGCACCCCGGCGGCGTCGGCGAGGTACGCGCACAGCGCGGCGTTGGACTGCCCCTTGTGGGGCGCGGCGGCGATCTGGATGCGCACGGCACCATCCTGCACGCCCACGGCGACCGTGCGCCGCGATCGGGGCACGGCCTTCACCGTGACCACAACTCCCCCGTCGCGCCGGGTGACCCACTCGGGGACCCCGCTCAGAAGATCTCCAGCACGCGGACGACGATCGCATTGGCCACGTACAGCACGATCAGCGCCACGATCGGCGACAGGTCGAACATGCCCAGGGGCGGTATCACCCGCCGGAACGGCCGCAGGTACCAGTCGGTGCTGTCGTGGAAGAACCGGTACAGCGCAGAGGTCACGCGCCCCACCGGTGCGGAGGGCAGCCACGACAGCAGGATGCGGATAAGCATGACCACGAGGAACACGGTGAACACCGCGTTCACGTACTCGATGACCAGGTCCACGGGCGTCCCTAGAGCTCTGCGGCCCGCGCGGCAGCCGCTGCGACCGCGCCGGCGATCGCTGCGCCTGCGCCGCGCTCATCCAGCACCGCCACGCCGGCCGCGGTAGTGCCCCCGGGCGATGTCACCCGCGCCTGGAGCGCCGAGGGGTCCTGGCCGTCCTCCAGCAGGAGCGCGGTACCTGCCAGCACGCCCTGCACCATCTGCCGGGCGGCGTCGCGCGGCAGCCCGCCATCCACGGCCGCCGCCTCCATGGCTGCGGCGATGTACGCCACGAAGCCGGGCCCCGAACCGCCGATGGCGGTGGCCACTCCGAACAGCGACTCGTCGAGGGGCACCACCGCGCCCAGGGGCTCGAGCAGGGCCCGCACGCGCCCCACGCCCTGCTCATCGAGTCCCGCGCACGCCATGGCCACCACGCCACAACCGCCCGCCACGGCGAGGTTCGGCATCAGACGCACCACGGGATGGCCGGGCGCTGTCGCCGAAAGACGCTCGAGGGGCCAGCCGGCGGCCACCGACACCAGCACAGAGCCCTTTGCCAGCCTGGGCAGGAGCCCCTCCATCACCCCGGCGAGGTCCTGTGGCTTGACCGCGAGTACCACCACGTCGCATGCAGCCGCATCCCCGGCGACCACACCGTGCTGGGCCGCGACCTCAGCGGCCCGACCGGGCGCCTGGTCCTCCACGACCACACGGGCGTGCTTCGCGAGGCCGGCGGCCATGGCGGCGCCCATCGCGCCCACGCCCACGACGCCGATGGCGGGGGCAGCGTCGGTCACGGGATCAGTACTGGTTGAAGAAGCCCTTTTCGAGAAGGCGTGCCCGCTCCTCGGCCGAGACCTCGACGTTCCTCGGGGTGAGGAGGAACACCTTGTCGGCGATTCGGGACATGCCCCCGTCGAGGGCGTAGGTGAGGCCGCTCGCGAAGTCGATGAGGCGCTTCGAGAGGTCGGTATCGGCGGTCTGCAGGTTGAGGATCACCGGCACCGACGCCTTGAACTTGTCGGCGATCTGCTGTGCGTCGTTGAAGCTGCGCGGCACGATCAGGTTCACCTCGACGCCACGCGACGACCGCGGGGTGGAACTCCCGACCGGCCTCAGGTTGCGCGACGGCGACGGGACACCGGGGTCTGAGTAGATGTCGTCGAAGTCGTCCGAGCGCGACGCCGAGCGGCGCGATCCGCGGTCGCGCGACGAGCGCTCCTCGCGGTGGTCGTCGTCGCGCACGCGCGCGTTGGTCTCGCGGTCCTGACCGTCTTCGTAGTCGTCGTACTCGTCGTAGTCGTCATATCCGTCGTCGGACATTCCGAAGTACGCGAGGGTCTTCTGCCAGTAATCGTTGATCGCCATCTACGGCTGCTCCATCCGGGTCAGGTCGACGATTCCCCGTCCGACTCGCACCATGGTAGCGCCAGCCTCCACGGCAACCGCGAAATCCTGCGATGTGCCCATCGAGAGGTCCCGCAGATCATGGTCGGGCGACCACCGCGAGGCCAGGTCGTCCCTGATGCCGCGCAGCCGCTCGAACCACGGGCGCGAGGCCTCGGGGTCGGTCGCGAAGGGCGGCAGGGCCATCAGCCCGCCCACCACCACGCCGGCTGAGGATGCCGCCGCGAGGGCGTCGTCGAGGGCATCGGCGGTGAAGCCACCCTTGGTCTCCTCAGCCGCCAGGTTCACCTGCAGCAGCACGCGCACCGGCGCGTCGGAACGGCGGCCGATCTCCTCGATCAACGACGTGCGGTCGACCGAGTGGATCAGCCGAACACGGGGCAGCACGTCCCGCACCTTGCGCGACTGCAGGTGGCCGATGAAGTCGAACGTGAGCGCATCGCCGATGGCGTCCTGCTTCGCCAGCAGGTCCTGCAGGCGGTTCTCGCCCACCAGGGTGACCCCGGCATCCACGAGGGCCGCGGCCTCATCGGGTGCCACGTACTTGCCCGCCAGCACGAGCTGGGCCGAGCCGGGCGGACGCCCGGACGCCCGGCAGGCGTCGTCCATGCGCTGCCGCGTCTCATCGAGTGCCTCGCGCATCCGCGCGGCATCGATCATGCGCTCTCACCGATCCACACGATGCCCGCCTGCCTGCCCGTGGCGGCGCCGTCGCGCCGGTACGAGAAGAAGCGCTCGGAATCGCACGACGTGCAGGCCCCCACCACGGAGATCGCGTCCGCCTCGACGCCCGCCCCGCGGAGCGCGGCGATGCAGGCGAGCCCGAGGTCGACGGCGTCCCCATTCACCACCTGCGGGCCGAACCGGTCGGACATCGCCTGGCGCAATGTGGCGTCCACCGGGTAGCAGCACGGGCCAACCCGAGGGCCAACGGCCGCCCGCACCGAATGCGGCGGTACCCCGAGCCCCGCGACCGCGGCCTCGAGCACCCCGGCGATCAGCCCCCTCCACCCGGCATGCGCCGCTCCAACCGCGACGCCATCGGCGCTCCACAGCAGCACCACGGGACAGTCGGCACCCAGGGCCGCCAGCGCCACGCCGGGGCTCGTGGTGACCGACGCGTCAGCCTCGGCCAGGCCCTCGAGCGAACCGACGAATCGCCCGTCGCCACCGGCCTCCCCCACGCGCACGACCTCGGCCCCGTGCACCTGCGCCAGCGCCACGGCGCGAGACGCATCGAATCCGGCCGCCTGCGCCACCGCGTCGCGGTTCGCACGTACGGCCGCAGGATCATCGCCGTTCGCGGCCCCGAGCCCGAGCGATGAGAAGGGGCCTGCGCCCGCCCCTCCCCGGCGTGTGGTGAAGACGGCCTGCACCTGCTGGCATGCGGTGTCGACGCCGATGAGCACGGGCCCGCTCACCGGATGCGCCCCGCCTCGGACAGCGCGAGTGCCATCTGCTCGCCACGGCCATGGACCTCGCCATCCAGCACGGCCGCACGGACCCTGCGAAGAGTGCGCCCGATGACCGGCCCGGGGCTCACCCCGGCGGCCACCAGGTCGGCCCCGGACACCTCCGGAGCCACATCGCGCCACTCGCCCCACCAGCGCGCGACCACATCGGCCCCCCCGACAAGGGCTCCGACCTGCGTTGCCGCCGGCACCGCCCCGAGTTCCGAATCGATTCGCGACGGCTGGGAGACCTGCGCCAGATCGCGGGCGAGTTGGAGCCCCTGCCGCACCTCGGCGGCGATGGCACGGGCCCACTGGGGCAGCGACGCACCGGCGGCGGCCTCGGCACGCACGCCGAGCCCCAGCCTCAGCGCCCAGGCCGCCGGGGCCGGCGCACCCGGACGGGCCAGTGCGGCATCGAGTGCGGCGAGGCGGTCCGACCGGAGGGCGTCGGGATCGGGCCACTCGATACCGAGGGCCTCCCCCATCGCAAGCGCGATCGTGCAGGAGTCCTCTGCCAGCAGCCTTCGTGCCTCATCCGCCACGCGGCTCTGGTCGAGCCGCACCGACCCGGCCGCCGCGCGGGCCTCGGCCTCGGTGGACTCCTCCATGCGGAACCCCAGGCGGGCCGCGTAGCGCAGCGCGCGCACCACGCGGCTGGGGTCCTCCGTGAACGCCCCGGTGCGCAGCAGGCGTATGCGCTCGGCGGAGATGTCATCTCGCCCGCCGTGCGGATCGATGATGCCGCCCGCTCCATCCCCGTGCAGCACGTAGGCGATGGCGTTCACGGTGAAGTCGCGCCGGGCCAGGTCGTCGTCGATGTCGCCGGGCGTGACGTCGGGCAACGCGCCGGGGGCCGCGTAGGTCTCGCGGCGCGCGGTGACCATGTCGACGTGGCGTCCGTGCGCGAACTCGATGCGCGCGGTGCCGAACCGCTCGTGGGAAACCACACGTCCGCCCAGCGCCCTCCCGATGTCACGGGCGAGGGAGATGGCGTCGCCCTCCACCACCAGGTCGAGGTCGGGCCCATGCGCCACGCCGAGGATGGCGTCGCGCACCGCGCCCCCGACGAGGCTGGTGCGGGGTGCCCCGGCCGGCCACTCGATGCGCGGCAGGATCGGATCCCGTTCGACGCACGTGGTTACCGCGCTAGCATCGGCGTCGTGGGAGATCACGTCGCAGATAACCTCAACGCGTCCGCCCCGATCGCGCTCGACGGGCTGCAGCAGGCGATCGCCCGCTGGGAGGGCTGCACCCTCGACGAACTGCAGGCGGAGTCCGACCGCATCCGCGACGAGGTGCGCCTGTGGGCCGAGGATCCCGCGAACGCAGAGCGGCCCATCTCGGACTCCCCGGTCTACCTCGACCGCATGGCGGTCGAGGTGCTCATCGAGCGGCGGTACTTCACCGAGTAGCGGCTCACCCGCCGGCCCCGAGCACGGCGATGGCCTCGATCTCCACCTGCGCGCCCGCGGGCAGCGCGGCAACCCCGATGGTGGCGCGGGCGGGCGGCATCTCGCCGAACGCCTCGGCGTAGACCGCGTTCATCTCGCCGAACATCGCGAGGTCGGTCATGTACACGGTGGTCTTCACGACATCGGCCATGGAGCCCCCGGCGGCGGCCACCACGGCCGCGACATTCGCCAGGCACTGGCGGGTCTGGCCCGGCACGTCGTCTGCCGCGAGCGACCCCGAGGCGTCGAGGGGCACCTGCCCGGACACCCACAGCACCTCGCCACCCGAGGCCGCGATGGCCTGGCTGTAGGGCGCGCCGGCAACCGGAGCCGGGGCCTCATCGGTACGGATCACCCTGCGTGGCATCGCTACCTCCTCACCGGCACGCCGTCGCGTGCCATGGCCGCCTTCACCTCACCCACGGTGTACACGCCATCGTGGAACACCGACGCCGCCAGCACGGCATCCGCCTTGCCCCGGGTGACGGCCTCGGCGAAGTGCTCGAGGGTTCCGGCGCCGCCCGATGCGATCACCGGCACCGGCGCGGCGTCCGAGATGGCCGCGAGCAGCTCCGTGTCGAACCCCACCTGCGTGCCATCGCGGTCCATGCTGGTGACGAGCAACTCTCCGGCCCCCCGGCGCGCGGCCTCGGCCGCCCACGCCACGGCCTCGAGGCCGGTCTCCTTGCGGCCACCGGCCAGGTAGACCTCCCAGCCCGAGCCGTCGGCGCGACGCTTGGCGTCGATGGCCACCACGATGCACTGGTCGCCGAACCGCAGCGCCGCGCGCTCGACCAGGTCGGGGTCACGCACGGCGGCGGAGTTCAGCGACACCTTGTCCGCGCCCGCCGCCAGGACCGCCCGGATGTCGTCCTCGCTGCGCAGGCCCCCTCCGATGGTGAAGGGGATGAAGACCTCCTCGGCGGTGCGCTCGACGAGGTGGATGATGGTGTCCCTCTCCTCGTGCGTGGCCGTGATGTCGAGGAACACCAGCTCATCGGCGCCCTCCGCGTCGTACCGCGCCGCCAGCTCCACCGGGTCACCCGCGTCGCGGATGTCCACGAAGTTCACGCCCTTCACCACCCGCCCGCGGTCGACGTCGAGGCAGGGGATCACGCGGATCATCGCGCCGAGGCCGCCAGGGTCGAGATGGCGTCGGCCACCGTGAAGCGGCCTTCGTACAGGGCGCGCCCCACGATGACGCCCCTGATGTTGGGCAGGCCCAGGGCCGAAAGGGCCACCAGGTCGTCGAGCGACGAGATGCCGCCCGACGCCAGGATCGTGAGCGGGGGCGCCGCATTGGACAGCCGCCTGAGGGCCTCGAGGTTCGGGCCGCCCAGCGTGCCGTCGCGGCCGATGTCGGTGTAGAGCAGGTGCCGCACGCCCGTGCGCGCCAACTCGGCCGCAACATCCACCGCCGTGCGATCGGATACCTGCGTCCACCCGTGGGTGGCGACACGGCCGTCCCGCGCGTCCAGCGCCACCACCAGCCGGTCGCCCAGGCGGCCGGTGGCCCAGCGCAGGAACTCCTCGTCCTCGATGACGGCTGTTCCGACCACCACCCGGTCCACGCCGGTCGCGATGGCGGTCTCCACGGCGGGCCGGTCCCGCAGGCCACCACCCAGCTGAACCATGCCGGGGAAGCTGGCGGCGAGCTGGGCGATGATGGGCGCGTGCATCGGGTTGCCCTGAAGCGCGCCGTCCAGGTCGACCACGTGGAGGTTCGTCGCGCCCTCGCGCGCGAACTCCCGGGCCTGTGCCACGGGGTCCTCGTTGAACACCGTCGAGCGCTCGAAGTCGCCCTGCACCAAGCGCACCGCGGCGCCGTCGCGCAGGTCGATTGCGGGGAAGAGCTCGATCATGCGGCCACCGCCTCGCCCGTGCGCACGCCGCCGAGCCAGCGGCCGATCAGGGCGAGACCGGCAGTGCTCGACTTCTCGGGGTGGAACTGCACCCCTGTCACGCACCCACGGCCCGCGGCCGCGGTGAACGACACCCCGTGATCGGCGGTACCGAGCACGTCATCGGGGTCGTCGGGCACGCATGCATACGAATGCACGAAGTAATAGGTGCGATCGGAGGGGCCGCCATCGGTGGGCGCCAGGGACACGCCGTCGCGCCAGTGCACCTCGCTCCAGCCGATGTGGGGAACCTTGCGACCCGTGCGCAGGCGCTGCACGCGACCCGGCAGGATGCCCAGACCCTCGGTGTCGGGGCTCTCCTCGCTGCCATCGAAGAGCAGCTGCAGGCCGAGGCAGATGCCCAGCACCGGCGTGCCCGCGGCCGCCTCGTGCCGAAGCATGGCGACGAAGTCGTGGCGGGCCAGGCGCTCCATGGCGGCGCCGAACCGGCCGACACCCGGCAGCACCACGGCGTCGCAGCCGCGGGCGTCCCCGGGGCGCGCCGCCACGCGGACGGTCGCCCCGAGGCGCTCCAGTGCCTTCCCCGCGCTGCGCAGGTTGCTCATCTCGTAGTCGAGAAGGGCCACCACGGGACCCGCACCCGCCTGCGTCACAGGCTGCCCTTGCTGGACGGCACGCCGCTTACCCTGGGGTTCAGGGCCACGGCGGTGCGCAGCGCGCGGGCAACGCCCTTGAAGCAGCCCTCGATCACGTGGTGCGGGCCGCCCCCCTTGAGCACGTCGACGTGCAGGGTCATGCGCGACGAGTTGGCGAGGCCCCGCAGGAACTCGGCCACGAGGTCGGTCTCGAAGCCACCGATGACCATGGGCGCCAGCTCGGCGTCGAACGACAGGTAGGGCCGCCCCGAGAGATCCATGGCCACCTGTACGAGCACCTCGTCCATGGGGACGAGCGAGCTCGCGTAGCGCTCGATGCCGCTGCGGTCGCCAAGGGCCTCGTCGATGGCCTGGCCCAGCGTGATGCCGGTGTCCTCCACCGTGTGGTGGCTGCCGGTCTCGAGGTCGCCGTTCGCGGTGACCGAGATGTCGATCAGCGAGTGGCGCGCGAGCAGCACCAGCATGTGGTCGAAGAAGCCGATGCCGGTGACGGCCTCGGCCACGCCCGACCCATCGAGGTCGATGCGTACCTCGACGTCGGTCTCGCCCGTGGTGCGACGGATGTTGGCTGTTCTGCTCATGATGAGGACCTGATCTCGGCTGACCGCCGGTGCTCGGGGAAGCCCTCGGCGTCTGCGAGGGCCGCGAGGTGCGGCGTGAGGATGTCGACTGCGCCCTGCGGAATATCCACCAGGGCCATGCGGCGCATGTAGGTGGCTGGACCGACGGCGGAGGCGTGGCGCGCGGCGCCCCCCGTCGGGAGGATGTGGTTGGAGCCGGCCACGTAGTCGCCGAACGCCGTTGCGCCGAGCGGCCCGAGGAACACGCACCCCGCCCGGCGGATCCTCGGCACGATGGCCTCGGGGTCGGCGAGCGAGAGCTGCAGGTGCTCCGGCGCGAAGGCCTCGGCAAGGACGATGGCGTCCTCCTGCGACGGGCAGTCGACGAGGGTGATGGTACCAACAGGCGTATTGGCCACCGCCAGCGCGGCCTGCACGGCGTCGCCCACGGCGGGATCCCAGCAGGCGCAGATGGCCGGGGAGTCGGGCCCGTGCTCGGCCTGCGCCAGCAGGTCGGCGGCGATGGCCGCGGGGTCTGCCGCGTCGTCGGCCAGCACCACGAGCTCGCTGGGGCCGGCCACCGAGTCGATTCCCACCTGCCCGAAGACCTGGCGCTTGGCCTCCTGCACCCACGGGTTGCCGGGGCCCGTGATGACGTCCACCGGTTCGATGGTCTGCGTGCCGTATGCCATGGCCGCGATGGCCGCCGCGCCTCCGGCGGCGATGACCTGGTCCACGCCCAGAATCGCCGCGGCCGCCAGCACCACGTGGTTGGGAAGACCGTCGGGCCCCGGCGGGGATGCCACGACGATGCGCTCAACGCCCGCCACCTGCGCCGGCACGACTCCCATGATGAGGCTCGACGGGTACGCCGCCCTGCCGCCCGGTGCGTACACCCCCGCGGCGCCCACGGGCACCACCCGTACCCGCACCGACTGGCCGGGGTCGAGATCGGCCCGCGACTCGCGCGGCAGGCCCGCCTCGGCCACGGCGCGCACCTGCGCGGCGGCGAACTGGATTGCGTCAGTGAGCTCCGGTGAGAGCGCATCTGCTGCCGCCCGGACCTCCTCGGGGTCCACCACGGGGGAGGCGCCCGCGAACTCGGGGGCGTCGAAGGATCGGATGGCGTCGAGCACGGCGGCGTCACCGCGCGACCGCACGTCGGCGAGCGTGGCTGCCACGGAATCTGCCGGGCCATCTGCGGCCGCGGGCCGGAAGCCCGCCGCCAGCGCGGCCGCACCCCCGGCATCCATGCGGATGCGCCGCACGCTCACGCCGTGGCCTCCTCGAAGCCGCGCACCAGCGCGTCGAGGTCCTCGGCGCGCAACTTGTGGCTCACGCGATTCGCGATGAGGCGCGCGGTGGAGTCGAAGATCTCCTCGCGCTCCACGAGTCCGTTCTCGCGCAGCGTGCGCCCCGTGGCCACGAGGTCGACGATGCCGTCCGCCAGCCCGACCAGCGGCGCCAGTTCCACCGACCCGTTCACCTTCACGATCTCGGCCTTGCGACCGGTCTCCTCGAAGAAGCGCTCGGCGCAGTTCACGTACTTCGTCGCCACGCGCACCACGCCGAAGCGCTCGATGGCGCCGGCCGTCGGGTCGTCGCCCTCCGGCGTGCACCACGACATGCGGCAGCCGCCGAATCCCAGGTCGGCCAGCTCATAGACGTCCGGCTGCCGCTCGAGCAGCACGTCACGGCCCACGATTCCGATGTCGGCCGCGCCGCTCTCAACGTAGGTGGGCACGTCACTTGGGCGCGTGGTGATGTAGGTGGGACCGCCCGGAACCTCGACGATGAGCCGGCGTCCGGCGTCGCGCAGGGGATCAACCGGCAGCCCGACGGCGTCCATCACCTCGAGGCAGTCGCCGAACAACGCACCGAGGGGCACGCAGATCCTCAGATCCATGGTCCACCCTCCAGCGCAGCCAGCGCCTCGTCGGCACCTGAGATGACATCGCGAACGGACCAGCCGTCGCCCATGCGACGCACCACGAACCGCCGCCCGTCGGCCAGTGCCAGGGCGTCAGCCTGTTCGTACGTGGCGGGCACCCCGACGACCTCGACCCCCTGCGCGCGAAGCGCGGTGGCCTCGGCGATCAGGTCGTCGCTGCCCCCCACCAGCACCATGCCGGTGTCGGCCTGCTCGGCCCCCCGGCCGACCGCGTGGTGCAGAAGGTCCAGCGCAACGGCCACGCCCACCGCGGCCCTGTCGCGGCCGAAGCGCGCGCCAAGGCCGTCGTAGCGCCCGCCCACAGCCACAGGGGCCATCGCGCCGGCCGCATAGGCCTCGATGACCACGCCCGAGTAATAGGCCCAGTCGCGCACCACGCCCATGTCGATCATCGGGGCGGCAACCCCGTGCCGCACGACCACATCTACCACCGCGCGCAGGCGGTCGCATTCATCTGACGCCGAGGGCACCGCGGCGGCGATGGCGTCGAGCACCTCCACGCCACCGCGCAGCGCGGGAAGGTCGGCGATCACCGCGGCTGCGTCGCCCTCGAGGGGAAGACCCGACGCGGCGCGGCGCCAGTCGACCACGCTGCGGCCCCGCAGGGCCTCCCACAGCGCATCGCGGGTGACGTCGTCCGCGCCCGCGCCGGCCAGGACCGCGGACACCACCGCAACCGATCCCACCGCCACGCGGGCATCCGGCACCCCGGCCGCAGCCAGGGCGCGCGACAGCGCGGCGATGACCTCGCCATCGGCCTCGGGACCGGCGGCGCCCACGAGCTCGATGCCCGCCTGGCGCTGCTCGGCGCCCTCGATCTTCCCGTGCACGGGCGGGCGCACGGCGCGCGCGTTGTACGACACGCGGACCGGGTCGGGGTGATCTGCCATGCGCGTCGCCACCAGCCGCGCGATGGGAATGGTGAGGTCCGGGCGCAGCACGAGCACGCGGCCCTCGTCGTCGAACAGCCGGTAGGCCCGACCCACGCCCTCCTCCTCGGCGCGGTCCAGCACGTCGGCGAGCTCGATGAGGGGAGTCATCACCTCGCGGTAGCCGAACGAGGCGAACGCGCCCGCGAGGGCGTGCCCGAGGGCCCGGAGCTCTGCTGCCTCGACCGGCAGCACGTCGCGGACCCCGGCCGGAAGTGGCACGGGATCGGTCATCGCCTAGTCGTCCACCCTCTCGATCCGGGCGCCGACCGCCCGCAGGCGCTCGTCGATGCGCTCGTAGCCACGGTCGATCTGACCGATGTTGCCGATGGTGGTGGTGCCCTTTGCCGCGAGGCCCGCGATGAGCATGGCCATTCCTGCGCGGATGTCCGGGCTCTCGACGCGCTCGCCGTACAACTGGGTGGGGCCGCTCACGACCGCCCGGTGCGGGTCGCACAGGATGATGCGCGCGCCCATGGCAACCAGCTTGTCGACGAAGAACAGGCGGTTCTCGAACATCTTCTCGAAGATCATCACCTCGCCACGCGCCTGGGTGGCCACGGCGGTCGCGATCGACGTGAGGTCGGCGGGAAACGCCGGCCAGGGTCCGTCATCGATCTTCGGGATCGCGCCGCCCTCGTCCTGCATCACCTCGAGGGCCTGGTCGGGCGGAACGCGCAGCGAGCCGTCGTCGAGCCACTCCACGCGGATCCCCAGGCGCTCGAAGCCGAGCAGGATCATCCGCATATCCTCGCGCCGCGCCTCGGAGATGACGAGGTCCGAGTTGGTGATGGCGGCAAGGCCGATGAACGAGGCGATCTCGATGTAGTCGGGCCCGATGCGGAAGCGGCCGCCGTGCAGGCGATCGACGCCGTCGATGATGAGTCGGTTGGTGCCGATGCCGTCGATGCGCGCACCCAGCGTGACGAGCATGTTCGCGAGGTCCTGCACGTGGGGCTCGCACGCGGCGTTCAGGATGGTCGTGCGCCCCTCGGCCAGCACCGCGGCCATCATCACGTTCTCGGTGGCGGTGACCGAGGCCTCATCGAGGAATATCTCCGCCCCCGTCAGCCCGGTCTGGGTCATCTCGTAGGCGCGGTCCGGCATCTCGATGGTGGCGCCGAGCGCGCGGAAGGCCATGAGGTGGGTGTCTATGCGGCGGCGGCCGATGAAGTCGCCCCCGGGAAGGGGCAGCGTGACCGAGCCCGATCGGGCCAGGAGCGGCCCGGCGAACAGCACCGAGGCCCGGATGCGCCGGCACAGGTCGGGGTCGAGCACCGTGCTGCGAATCCCCTTCGCCCTGAAGGCCAGTGCGCCGTCGGCCTCTTCCCGCACCGAAACACCGATGTCATCGAGGATCGCCAGCATGGCGTGAACGTCCAGGATGTCCGGGACGTTCTCGAGGATGACCTCCTCATCGGTGAGGAGGATGGCGGCAAGGATCGGCAGGGCGGCGTTCTTGTTACCCGTCGGGGTAACGGTGCCCGCCAGCGCGTGCCCGCCCTGGATCACGAACTGCTGGCTCACGGGCGGGCACGCTAACACGCCGTGAGTTCGGCCAACCCCTCCGTGAGACGCTCGATATCGCCTGCGTTGGTGAAGAAGCCGCACGACGCGCGAAGCCCCCCGGGCTCCGGAAGGGGCCGCACGATCACGCCCCGGGCCGCGAGGAAGGCCGCTGCGTCGTCGGGACGGTGTCCCGGCACCGAGAATGCGATCAGCCCGGACTCCGATTGCGACGGTGCATCCAGCCGCACGCCCGGCAGTTCGGCCAGGGCCGCGCGACACGCCGCAGACGCCTGCGCCGTGCCCCGGTGCAGCCGGTCCCACCCCAGGCCCGCAAGCCACGTGAGCGACGCGGTCCACCCTGCCAGCAGGATCTCCGGGAACGTCGAGGCCTCGTACCTGCGGGCGTCGGGATGCATCGCCAGCGAGCCATCCCAGCCATGCTCCTCGCCCGTCTCGTATCCCGAGACCACCACGTCGATGCGCTCCATCGAGTCTGCGTTCACCCACAGGGCACCCAGCCCCTCAGGCCCGAGCAGCCACTTCTGCGCAGGCATGGCGTAGGCGTCTATGCCCCACGCCGCCGCATCCACCGGCACCGCACCGGCACCCTGGGCGCCGTCGACAAGCGTCAGCGCGCCAACCGACCTCGCAGCACGGGCCGCACCGGCGACGTCGAGCACGGCTCCGGTGAGCCACGAGACGTGCGACACCGCCACGAGCCGGGTGCGGGCATCGCACGCATGGCCAATGGCGTCCTCGAGGGGGCCCGAGCCGTCGCCGACGTCCACCACCCGCAGTTCGGCGCCCACCCGGGCCGCCGCCATCGCGAGGGGCACCACCAGACCCGGGTGCTCCATGTTGGTCGTCACGATCACGTCGCCCGCGCCCAGCCCGCAGCCCCAGATCACCACGTTCATCGCATGCGTCGAGCTCTGGGCGATCGCCACCTCGGCATGCGGCCGCCCAAGCACGCCGGCAATCGCCACCCTCAGGGCATGCTGCCGCTGGCGGCCGGCGTCCACCGCCGCCGCGCTCATGCGCCCACGCCCCGCCTGTGCGTCGACCATCGCGCGCATGGCATCTGCCGCGAGATCCGGGATCGGCCCGGCACCGCCGGTGTTGAGGTAGGCCTCGGCTTCAAGCGAAGGCAGGCGCGCCCGCGCTGCCCCCCGGCCCGAATCCCAGCGTCCCGTGCGCCCTGACACCTGTGTCAGTGCCCCGCTGACACGTGGGTGTCCCACCATCGCCCGGCGACGGCTGCGGCCCGCTCCCCGCTGCCCACCGCGCCCTCCACCGAGGGGTGGGCCGTGAAGTCACCCGCCAGGAATACGTTGCCCACCCCGGTGGCGGCGTCCGGCAGGTCGGCTCGCACCCCGGGGGGCACGGCGAACTGGGCGTCGTCGTGCACGACCACCGCCTCCAGCCGGGCCGCGCGCTGCCATGGGAACCCCGGATTCCACTCACCTGCGAGCTTCGCCATGGCGCGGTCGAGCTGCTCGGGGTCGGGGGGGCCATCATCCCCGTGCACCCCGACGGCAAGGAGGCGGGCGCCCTCGCCCATACCCGGGCGGAGAAGGTTCGACTCCTGGCATACGAGGTCCACGCGAACGCCCCCATCTGCGGGCGCCCCGTTCAGCACGAGGGTGCGCCCGGAATGAAACGAGGCATCCAGCGCATAGGCGAGCGCGGTGACTCCGCGGGCTTCCAGGTCGAGAGCCCGTGCCGCCTGCCGATCCACGTCGGCCAGGAGCGCCCTCGACGCGCGTGCGCCGCCGGCCACCACAAGCCCTGCACAGGTGATCTCGCTGCCATCGCCAAGTCTCACCCCCGTCGCCAGGCCGCGGTCGTCCGGCGCCAACCGAATGCCGCTCACCGCGCCCCCGGTGCGCACCTCGCCGCCAAGCTGCTCGATTCGCGCGGCCGCCCAGCGGGAGATCATCCCGTGACCCTCGACCGGAACGACCGCCCTGCCCCTCAGGAGCATCTTCATGAGGAACCGGAAGTAGCCGGCGTCGCTCTGCAGCCCGCGATCGGCCGTGATCACACCGAACAGGGGCCGGAAGAAGCCCTCGATGGCGCGGGCCGAGAACCCGCGGCGCACCAGATACCCCGCGGTGTCCTCGGCGGCCTCATCACCCCACAGCAGCGCATCGTCAGGGGCGGCGGCCAATTCCGCTGCCAGCCGGCCCAGCCGGAGGACGTCGCCCCGCGTGAACCACCGGAAGCCCAGGGTTCCGCCCGCCGACATGCCCATGCGGGACCATCCGCTGCCGTCGTGCACCACCGCGCCGCGGTCGAATGCCACGAGGTCGTGCCGCACGAGGCCGATGTCCCGCAGCATGCGGGATGTCGCCGGATAGGCGGTGAAAAGCGACTGAAAGCCCCGATCAAGGGGCTCGCCGTCGACGGTCATCGACCGCGCCCGGCCCCCGACCTCATCGCCGGCCTCCAGCACCAGCACGCGCACCCCCGACTCGGCCAGGCGCAACGCGGCCGACAAGCCGGCCAGCCCGCCGCCGATCACGATGAGCGGTGCCGGCGGTGCGTGGTCGGTCATCATCAGGGCGATCCTACAAGTCTCCAAACGCAGAAGGGCCGCCTCGTGGCGGCCCTTCGCATGATGAATCCCGGCAGCGACCTACTCTCCCGCGGACGTGAGTCCGGAGTACCATCGGCGCTGAGCGGCTTAACGACTCTGTTCGGAATGGGAAGAGGTGTTTCCCGCTCGCCCTGACCACCGGGAACTGTTGAGGGTGAACCCTCAAGACTGCACAGCGACGTAGGTATAAATTCAAGCCCTCGGAGTATTAGTACGGGTCTGCTCCACGCATTACTGCGCTTCCACATCCCGCCTATCAACCAGGTGGTCTCCCTGGATCCTTACTCCCTCAAAGGGGATGGGAGATCTCATCTCGAGGTGGGCTTCCCGCTTAGATGCTTTCAGCGGTTATCCCGTCCAGACGTAGCTAACCAGCTATGCCGTTGGCACGACAACTGATACACCAGAGGTCTGTTCATCCCGGTCCTCTCGTACTAGGGACGACTCCTCTCAAATCTCCAGCGCCCACCGCAGATAGGGACCGAACTGTCTCACGACGTTCTGAACCCAGCTCGCGTACCGCTTTAATGGGCGAACAGCCCAACCCTTG
>CAMCDF010000016.1 GCA_945873475.1 Bifidobacterium breve
CGGCGGCCCTCGTCGTCGGGCACCACGGCCAGGCTGCCCCGCTCGACGCGGCGCTCGAGCGACTTGCGCGAGCAGCCCGCCATCAGGGCCGCGTCGGTGAGGGTGATCACGCGATCGGGATCCACGCCCCTGAAGTTCGCCGCGCCCGATGCGCCCCCTGCCGGGCGAGGGCCCTAGGCGGTTGCTGCCGCCGGACCGGCGGAGGCCAGCACCACGCGGCCGTCCACCTCGTCCAGTTCACCGCGCACGATGCACATGCCGAGCGCCCGCAGCACACGGTCGGGATCGGGCGGGGCGGCCTGGGGGTCGCGCTCGGCCAGCCGTGCGGCCACGGCCGCCCAGAGGACGCTGCGATGGATTCCGCCGGGAGCGGACGCCACCTCGATGACGGCCAGCTCAACGAGGTCGGGTGTGATGGTGCGGGGCATGGGTTGGGCACCGTAGAGCCCCGCGAACCGATTCACCATGCCCGCGAGCGCACCAATTGCACCCCCTGGTGACTGTCACACCCTCAAGTCAAGGTTGAGGGTGTGGACCCACTGCACCCGGGCCTGTGCCCGGCCGGGGACTGTGCGCGGGGCTGCACGAGGGTCGTGGCCGGGGGCGTGCGGGGGCCCCGGCGCGCTCTGCGGCAAGCTCCACGAGCCAGCGTGACTCCTCGTCGATGACCACCACCGTCAGCGAGCCGTCGGCAGCCCGTGAAATGCGGCCGGCCACGGCGCCATGGGGATTGCGAATGACGATGTCGGGGTCGTCGGGCACCCCCCGACGGTATCGCGGGATGCCACCGGTAGGCTGGAGGCATGGTGAGGATCCTGGTCACCGACGATCACGCGGTGCTGCGCTCAGGCCTCACGCTGCTGCTCGAGCGCGAAGCCGACTTCCAGGTGGTGGGCGAGGCCACCACCGCCGAGGAAGCGATCGAGCGCACGGAGCAGGGCGGCGTCGACCTTGTGCTGCTCGATATCGAGATGCCCGGCATGGGCGGCCTTGAGGGCGCCGAGCAGCTGAGGGCGCGGCATCCCCGCCTGGGCATCCTGGTGCTGTCGATGCACGGCGAGGCCGACGACGTGCGCCGGGCCTTCGCCGCGGGCGCCAGCGGATACGTGCTGAAGACCGCCGCCGACGAGCAGCTGGTGCAGGCCGTGCGCGCGGTGGCGGCAGGCGAGCGCTACCTGCACCCCGCGCTGGGCGCCGTGCTGGCGCAGCCCGATGGGCCGCGCGGCCCGGTTGACGACCTCTCGCCCCGCGAACGCGAGGTGCTGAGGCTTCTTGCGCTGGGATACACCAACCAGGAGATCGCGGAGATGCTGGTGGTGAGCGTGCGCACGGTGGAGAGCCACCGGGCGCACGTGATGACCAAGCTGCGCGCGGGATCGCGTGCCGCCATGGTGCGGCATGCGCTGGCCGCCGGACTGCTTGACGACGAACGCGAGGGAACACGACCATGAGCCTGTACGACCGCGTGCGCGACCTGCCACTGGCCATCGACGGATCGCGCCTCGAGCGCCTGGAGCTCGCGGTGTCGCCCGAGTTCACCCGGGTCACCACGGTGGTGAACCTTGACGGGGGCGGTCACTCGGGCATCGGTGAGGACGTCACGTACGAGGCCGACGAGGCCACGGCCTTCCAGCAGGCCGGCCTGCCGGACCTCTCCGGCGAATGGACCATCGACTCGCTGTCCAGGGCCCTCGGCGACATGGACCTCTTCCCCGTCGCCCCGGCCTGGGCGCCCAGCCGCGCGTACCGCCGCTGGGCGGTGGAGAGCGCCGCGCTCGACCTGGCGCTGCGCCAGGCGGGCGAGCCCCTGTGGCGCGTGCTGGGCATCGACCCGCAGCCGGTCGACTTCGTCATCTCGACCGGGCTCGGAGATCCCCCTGACGCGGCGCGGGTTCTCGACTGGGTGGCCGCCGCCCCGGGCATCGGCTTCAAGGTGGATGCCACGCCGTCGTGGGACCGCGACCTCGCCCGGGTGCTTGCCGGGAACAGCAGCATCGAGGTGGTCGACCTCAAGGGCCACTACGCGGGCACCATCGTCGACTCCGGGGCAGATCCGGCCCTCTACGCGATGATCGCCGAGGAGTTCCCCGACGCCTGGCTGGAGGACCCCCGCGTCGACCCCCGCACGCAGATCGCGCTCGCAGGCGCCGAGGACCGCATCACCTGGGACGCACCCATCCACGAGGCCGCGGACATCGATGCCATGCCCATCCACCCGCGCACCGTGAACGTGAAGCCGTCGCGCAGCGGATCCATCGCAGACCTCATGGGCATCTACGACCGAATCCGCGAAGAAGGCCTGGGCGCCTACGGCGGCGGACAGTACGAACTGGGCCCGGGGCGCGGGCAGATCCAGTACCTGGCGTCGCTGTTCCACCCCGACGCCCCCAACGACGCATCGCCGGTGGAGTACCACCAGCCACCCCGCGAGGGCATGCCCACCAGCCCGATCGCCCCGACCCCCTCGGCAACCGGATTCCGCTGGGGCGAGCCCGGCTAGGAGGCGGCGCCCGCCGTCTCGGTCAACGCGCGCGCTGCGACCAGGCGATCCCATGCGGCCTCTTCGGCACGCCGGTGGTCGTCCTCGCTCGAGTAGAGATGACCGCCCCGCGAAACGCGCAGGTAATCGGCCATCGCGCGCTCGAGCTCCTCTTCGGGGCTCCGCGGGCTACGTGTGGGAACTTCGCTGCTCACCACGACACCTCCTGACCGTTGACCTGCACGGTAGCGCGTGCCCCGGACCTCTGCCCACGGGGATGTTCCATCGCGGGGCGGCGTCTCACTGGGTGATTCGAGGCGGGGTCTGGGGAGATGGCTAGCATGCCTCCATCACCGAGCCCGCCACCCAACCGCAGAGCGAGACCCCACGGCAGAAGGCAGCCCGCTGGCGTGGGTTCGCGTCGTTCATCCTCCTCGCACTTGCGGTGCTCGCGCTGGTGCTGGGCAGCCTCTTCATATGGATGCGGGCCACCACGTTCTCGCCCAACGGCTACGCCGCCAAGGCACTGACGGTGCAGGGCGAGAGCCTGCTGCAGAGCAAGGTCACGTCGTACGTGCAGGAGGACCTGCTCACGCAGGAGCGCGCAGAGGAGCTGGCCCAGCGGGTTGTCGAGCCCCTTCCCATCGGCAAGGTCGAGAAGGACTTCCTGGCGACCGGCATCGCCTCGGGCGTGCGATCGCAGGTGGACAACGCCGTGAACGCCTTCTTCGACACCGGCGCGGGCAAGGAGTTCGGGGCGGCCATCTCGACCAGGCTCACCGACGAGATCATCAAGCTCATCAACAACGACACGGGCGTGTTCGAGTTCGAGGGCGATGCCGTCGTGCTGAACACCCAGCCGATCGTGCAGGGCGCGCGCGCGCAGCTTGAGTCGTCCCTGGGGAACCTCGCGAGGTTCCTGCCGCCGCCACCCGAGAGCTACAGGACGATCACCGTGGTGCAGGGCGACTACGTGTCGACCGTGCAGAGCGCCATCAGCCTCATCTGGCTGATGTCGTGGCTGCTGCCGCTGATATTCCTGGTGCTGCTCGTCGCCGGGCTCATCGTGGCCCGCGAGCGCCGCCCGGCGGCGTTCCGCACGATGATCGCCATCATCGTGGGCCTCGCCGTGGTGGCCATCACCATCAGGATCGCGCGGCGGGTCATCACGAATCTGGTCAACGAGGGGCCCGGGCAGGACGTCGTGGGCGCGATCCTCTCGGCTGCCACCAGCGACCTGGTGGATCAAACCCTGGTTCTGGTGCTCATCGCCGCAATCATCGGCGGCGCGCTGTGGCTGCTCGGCCCCGACAAGCCGGCGCGGTACGCGCGGGCATGGATGGCGGACAGGGCACGCGACCTGCGATCGGGCGATCCCCGGCCGGCCGGCCGCGTAACCGAATTCGCGCGGCAGCGCCGGGCTCCCCTGGAAATCGGCGGAGCCGTGCTTGCGGCCATCGTGCTGCTGCTGGTGCCCAGCCTCAGCTGGGGATCGTGGACCCTGGCCATCGTCGCCCTGGCCGTGTGGCTCCTGCTGATCGAGTACGCGTCGTGCGCGGGATGGATGCAGTCGATCGCCCGCTGGATCAGCGGCCTGCGGAAGAAGCCCAGCACCCCGTAGGGCGCCGCGGTGGCCCCGGCCCGCATGCGAACACACGTTCGCTACAGTGGGCCCGTGGGGGACTCCGTCGAGGACATCATCCGGGTGGCATCGCTCACCATGAGCGAGGATCAGGCCGACCGGCTCATCGGGTGGATCGCCCTGCGCACCGGGCGCAGCAAGGCACTGGCCAGTGGCGATGACACCCTCGCGCGGCTGCGCCACGTGGCCGAGAACTGGCTCGACGACGACCAGCGCAGGCGCCTGGCGGGGTGGATAGCCCGCAAGGTCGCCCTGGGTGAGGACCCCGTGCCGTCGTCACCCGGGGCCATGCGGCGGGCCCACGGGGGGTCTGGCACCCTGCCTGCATGATCTCCATCGCCACGCCGCTCACGCGGCTGCTGGGCATCCGGCGGCCCATCCTGCTCGCGGGAATGGCCGGGGGGCCCACCACTCCCGAACTGGTCGGCGCGGTGTCGCGTGCGGGTGGTCTGGGGGTGTTCGGCGTGGCGGGCATGACCCCCGATGCCGTGAGGGACGCGGTGTCGCGGGCGCTCGAGCTGGCAGACGGCGCCCCCGTGGGCGTGAACGTGCTGATCTCCCCCGCCGTGCCGCGCCCGGGCGCCGACCCCGACGCCATGCAGGCCGTGCTCGGGCCCATGCGGGCCGACATGGGGCTGCCCCACCCCCCGCCACCCGGCCCGCCGCCGGCCACGCCGCTGGAACTGGTGGAGGCAGGGCTCGAGGCCGGTGCATCCGTGGTGGCGACGGGCCTGGGCGATCCGGCGCCCGTGGCCGCGGCCGCACGCGATGCCGGGGCGCCGCTCATCGCCATGGTGAGCACGGTTGACGATGCCCGCACCGTGGTGGACAGCGGCGCCGACGTGGTGGTGGCCCAGGGGGCCGAGGCCGGCGGGCACAGGTCGAACCTGCATGTGCCAAGCGACGCACCCGTGCCGCTGGTGGGCACCATGGCGCTGGTGCGGCAGGTGGTGGCGGCCGTGGATGTACCGGTGGTGGCAACGGGCGGCATCATGGATGGCGCCGGCCTCGCCGCCGCGCTGGCCCTGGGCGCGAGCGGCGTGCAGTTGGGCACGGCCCTTCTGGTTGCGCACGAGGCCGGGGTGCCCGCCGGCTGGCGCGAGCGCATCAGGTCGGCACGCGACGACGAGACCATCGTCACGCGCGCGCTGTCGGGGCGACCTGCCCGTGGGCTTCCCAACGCGCTCACCGGGGCACTCGACGTGCCGGGCGCCATGGGCTGGCCTCAGCAGAACGCCGTGGCGGCAGACATCCGGCGCGCCGCCGCGCGCGACGGCGACGCCGATCACATGTCGCTGTGGGCCGGGCAGGCCGCGGCTCTTGCCGGTGACGACCGGCCCGCCGCGGAGATCATCGACCGCATCATGGACGACGCCGTCGCCAGCATCCGGGGCCTCGGAGACGCCCTGGGGGGCGCCCGCTAGTACGCGCGCTCGGCGCCGTTCCAGTCGAGGAAGCGGCCGGAGTCGGCCGGGGTGAGCGCATCGGCCACGGCGAGGATTCCCGTTGCCGACTGCTCAGGCGTGAGGTCGGCCTTCGCGCCACCGCCCATGTCGGTCTGAACCCACCCGGGGTTGACCACCACGGATGTGATGCCGTCATCAGCCAGCTCGGCCGCCATCGCACGCGACGCCATGTTGAGGGCTGCCTTGGTGGTGCGATAGCCGTAGTTGGGTGCGCTGTCGGTGGCGTAGCCGCCGATGGACCCCAGCCATGAGGTGATGTTGACCACGCGGGGGTTGCCCGACTGCCGCAGCCACGGCATCGCGCCCCTCACCACCAGCAGCGGCGCGACCACGTTTACCCGGAAGAGCCCGAGCATGGGATCTGCCGCCATGTCGTGCACCGAGAGGGTCGACAGCCCATCATCAACGCCTGCGAAGTTGATGCCTGCGTTGTTGATGACCAGATCCACCCCGCCGAGGGCCCGGCAGATGTCATCGACCCTGCCGGGGATGGCGTCTGAGGCGGCCAGATCGAGCACCTCCACCCGCGCGCCGGGCAGGGCGGCCAGATCACCCGCGCGTGCGGGGTCGCGAACCGTGCCGGCCACGTGGTCGCCCCTCTCGCACAGGATGCGCGCCAGGGTGAGGCCAAGGCCCCGCCCGGCACCCGTGACCAGCACGCGATCAGCCATCGCGGGTCCTCAGTGGCTCGCGCCCCTGCGGGGCGTCCGGATACGAGGTGCGGAATGCCGGCTCGGTGCACCCGCCGGAGTCGCGCTGGGGGAAGGTGCGATCGATGGCCGCCTTGCACTGGGGGCGGGGCTGGCCCTCGGCCCGCAGGGCGCCAAAGCCCGGGTGGGCGTCTTCCAGCGCCAGCAGGGCATCGACATCGACCTCACAGGTGAAGACGGCATCGATGCAGCCGATCCACCGCGTGCCGTCGTGCTCGTGGGCGTACAGGCGCGGGCACGAGATGGCCACGCAGTGGCCCGGATACACCACGCGCTCGCAGCGCACCGGGCAGGCGCGGCACGATCCGCGCTGGGGAGGCTGGCTCACGTGCCCAGTGAAGCGGGGCACGGCACCGCGATCAAGCGACGGCGCGCTCGCCGAACATCGACTTGAGCGATGCCAGCAGGCCGCGGTCGCCGGGATCGACCAGGTACTCGCGCCCCAGGCGCATGCGGGTCTCGCCCTCGGGGGTGCGCAGGGCTACGATGACCGCCGCGTCGCCTGGGTGGTCGCTGAACAGCTTCTTCAGCAGGCCCATGTCGGCCTGGGCGAAGCGACTGGCCTCGACCTCGAGCAGCAGGCGGTCCTCCTCGTCTGCCGGGTCGGGCTGGAAGGGGTCGACCGCCTGGGCCACGAGCTTGGTCTCGCCCTCGCCCTTCTGGTCGATGCGCCCGGTGATGAGCACCAGGGAGTCCTCGGCGATGATCTCGCGGGCGGCGGCCAGCACCTGGGGAACCACCACCACCTCGATGGCGCCCTCCAGGTCGTCGAGCCGCACGAACGCCATGGGCTCGCCGCGCTTGGTGGTGATGTTCTTGACCGCACCGATGATTCCACCCAGGGTCACCGACTGGCCGTCGGCGCAGGTGGCCACCTCGCCAAGGGTCACCGTGGTGAGGCGGCGCAGTTGGCGCCTGCAATCGGCAAGCGGGTGGCTGGACACGTAGAGGCCGATGGCCTCCTTCTCGCCGGCCAGCAGCTCGTCCTTGTCCATCTCGGGCATGGTGATGGGCGGGTCGGCCTCCATCGATCCGCCGCCGGCGTCCTCCAGCAACCCGAACAGCGACTCCTGGCCGGCAGCCTGGTCGGTACGCCGCTTCGCGGCCTGCGCCATGGCGGCGGGCAGGGCGTCGAGCATGCCGGCGCGCGTGGCGCCCGTGCAGTCGAGGGCGCCCCCGCGGATCAGGCTCTCGAGAGCGCGCTTGTTCAGCTGGGTGGGGTCCACCCGGCGGCAGAAGTCCCAGAGCGACGTGAAGGGACCGCCGGACGCCCGCTCGTCCACCAGCGCCAGCACCGCGTTCTCGCCCACCCCCTTCACGGCGGTCATGCCGAAGCGGATCTCCCTGTCACCGGTGACCGCGAAGCCCGACTCGGAGCGGTTGACGTCGGGCGGCAGCACCTCGATGCCCATGTCGGAGCAGGCGGCCACGTAGAACGGCACGCGGTCCTTGGTGTCCATCACCGATGTGAGCACGGCGGCCATGTACTCGGCAGGGTGGTTCGCCTTCAGGTAGGCCGTGCGGTAGGCCAGCAGGGCGTAACAGGCGGCGTGCGACTTGTTGAACGAGTAGTCGCCGGCGGCCTCGCAGAGGCCCCAGAGATCGTCGGCCACCTGCGCGTCGGTGCCGGAGTCGATGCAGCCCTGCACGAACTCGTCGCGCAGCGATGCCATGAGCTCCTTGTCCTTCTTGCCCACGGCCTTTCGCAGGTCGTCTGCGCGGGCGGGCGAGAACCCGGCCAGCGCACGCGAGATCTGCATGAGCTGCTCCTGGTACACGGCCACCGAGTAGGTGGGGCCCGTGATGGGCTCCAGGCGCGGGTCGGCGAAGCGCACCCGGCTGGGGTCGCGCTTGTTCTTCGCGTACGTGGGGATGAAGGCCATCGGGCCGGGGCGGTACAGCGCCACCAGCGCCACCAGGTCGGCGAACTCCGTGGGGCGCACCTCGCGCAGGGCGTCGCGCATGCCGGATGACTCGAACTGGAACACCCCGAGGGCGTCACCCTTCGCGAGCATGCGGTACGTGGGCGCGTCGTCCATGGCGATGGCCTCGATGTCGAGGTCCTCCCCGGTGGTCACCTTCACCAGGCGCAGGGCGTCCTGGATGATGTCGAGGTTGCGCAGGCCCAGGAAGTCCATCTTCAGCAGGCCAAGCGCCTCGACGTCGTGGTCGGGCACCTGCGTGACCACCGAGCCCTGGTCGTCCACGCGCACCGGCAGGTAGTCGGTCACGGCCCCGGGCGCGATGACCACGCCGGCGGCGTGCACGCCCTCGTTGCGCACCAGGCCCTCCAGCGGACGGGCCACCTCAACGATGCGGCGGGCGCCCTCGTCGGCCTCCATCGCGGCGGCCAGCTCCGACCCCGGTGCGGCGGCCTCTTCCAGCTTGATGCCCAGCTTCTCGGGCACGAGCTTGGCGATGCGGTCCACCTGGCCGTATGAGAACCCCAGCACGCGGCCGGAGTCGCGCACCACGGCCCGGGCCAGCAGCTTGCCGAACGTGCCGATGCGGGCCACGGCGTTGCTGCCGTACTTCTCGGTGACGTAGGCCACCACGCGGTCGCGTCCGCCCACGGAGAAGTCGGTGTCGATGTCCGGCATCGACTTGCGGCCCGGGTTGAGGAAGCGCTCGAACAGCAGGCCGTGCTCGAGGGGGTCGAGGTCGGTGATGCGCAGCGAGAACGCCACCAGCGAACCGGCGGCCGATCCGCGGCCCGGGCCCACGGCCACGCCGTTGTCGCGCGACCACTTGATGTAGTCCCACACGATCAGGAAGTACGACGAGAAGCCCATTTCCTTGATGGTGTCGATCTCGAACTGCAGGCGATCCTCGGCCTCGGCCGGCCAGTTGCCCTCGCCGTAGCGGCGGTCGAGGCCCTCGCGGCACAGGCGCTCGAGGTACACGTCGTCGGTCTCGCCCGTGGGCACCGGGAACACCGGCAGCTTGATGTCGCCCAGCGGCAGCGTGAGCCCGCTGCAGCGCCCTGCCACCTCCATGGTGGCGGGGATGGAGTCGGGGAAGTCGGGCAGCGCCTGCAGCATCTCGTCTGCCGACTTGATGAAGAACTCCTGCGTGTCGAACTTGAACCGGTTGGGGTTCGACAGCACGTCGCGCGTCTGGATGGCCAGCAGGGCCTCGTGGCTCTCGGCGTCCTGGTGGCACACGTAGTGCACGTCGCCGGTGGCCACCAACGTGCGCCCGGTCTCCTTCGCGAGGGTGCCGAGGTGCTGGTTGATGCGCTTCTGCGAATCGATCCCCGAGTCCTGGAGCTCGAGGTAGACATCCTCCGGCCCGAAGATCTGGCAGAGGGTGTCGAGTTCCTGGCGCGCGCCGGTCAGGTCGTCATCGGCCAGGCGCGAGCAGATGGTTCCCGACAGGCACCCCGACAGCACGATGATGCCGTCGGCGTGGCGGCTCATCAGCTCGTGGTCGATGCGCGGCCGCCTGAGGTAGCCCTCGAGGTATCCGGCCGAGCAGAGCCGGATGAGGTTGTAGTACCCCTCGGTGGTCTCGGCGAGCAGCGTGAGGTGATTGCGGCGCTCGCGCCCCGGGCGCTCGCGGTGGTCGGGCACCACATAGGCCTCGAGCCCCACGATGGGCGTGATGCCCCGCTTCGACGCCTCGCGGTACAGCTCGATGGCGCCGCTCATCACGCCGTGATCGGTGAGGGCCACGGCGCTCTGGCCCAGTTCCTCCACCCTGTCGAGCAGCCGCGGGATCTTGCACGCGCCGTCGAGGATCGAGTAATCCGAGTGCACGTGCAGGTGCGCGAAGGGCGTGGAACTGCTCACCCCGGGAACGTACCGGCTGCCCCCGACGACCCGGGGTCGGGCTGGGAACTAGCCCAGGTTGCGGGCCTCTGCGATCTGGTGGGCCATGCGGCTCTGCAGGCTGAACAGCTCGATGAAGCCCGGCGAGGCGTTCTGCGAGAAGCTCGGGTCGGCGTCGAACGTCGCAAGGGTGCGGTCGTACAGGGCCAGCGGCGAGTCGCGTGTGACCACCGTGGCGGATCCCTTGTAGAGGCGCACCGTCACGGTTCCCTCGACCTTGCGGTTCACGTGGTCCATGAAGGCGTTGAGGTCGGCCAGCAGCGGCTCGTACCACAGGCCCTCATAGGCCAGCTGCGCCCAGAGCAGGTCGAGGTTGGCCTTCAGCGCGTTCTCGCGGCCGGTGCACACCAGCTTCTCGAGTTCCTTGTGGGCCTCGAGGATCACCGTGGCGGCCGGCACCTCGTAGACGTCGCGCACCTTCAGGCCCACGACGCGGTCCTCGATGTGGTCCATGATGCCCACGCCGTTGCGGCAGGCGTACTCGGCAATGGCCGGGATGATCTCGTGCAGCGGCATCTCGACCTCGTTCAGGCTGATGGGAAGCCCATCGCGGAACGAGATGGTGATGTCCTCAGGCCTGTCGGGCGCCTTGGTGGGCGGCGTGATCAGCTGGAAGACGTCGTCCGGCACGGCCTGGGTGAGGTCCTCGATGATGCCGCCCTCACTGGAGCGCCCCCAGAGGTTGTCGTCGATCGAGTACGGCCGCTCGACGCTGGACGACACCGGGATGCCGTGCTCCTGCGCGTAGGCGATCTCCTCGTCGCGGCCCATCTGCCACTCGCGCACCGGCGCGATGACCTTGAGCTCGGGGGCGAGGGTGGCGATGGTGGCCTCGATGCGCACCTGGTCGTTGCCCTTGCCGGTGCAGCCGTGGGCGATGGTGTCGCACCCATGGCGGCGGGCCTCCTGCACGGCCAGCTTCGCGATGAGCGGGCGGCCGAGCGACGTGAACAGCGGGTAGCCGCCCTGGTAGCGGGCGTTGGCCCTGATGGCCGGCGCCACGTAGTCGCGGGCGAACTCCTCACGGGCGTCGATGACCAGGCTCTCGACGGCACCCAGGTTTATCGCCTTGTCGAGGATCTCGGTGAAGTCATCCTCGGGCTGCCCCAGGTTGATGCACAGCGCCACGACCTCGGCGTCGTACTCGTCCTGGATCCACTTGAGCATCACCGATGTGTCCAGCCCCCCGGAGTAGAGGAGCACGACGCGGTGCACCTCGTGCGGCTCGGCGAGGTACTGGGCGGTCTTCGTGGCGGGCTGCATCTCGGACAACGCGCGATTTCCTTCGTGTTGGCGGGCGCGAACGGTCCCGCAGTCTAGACGTGCGGCCTAGAGGTACGGCAGTGGGTCGCGGGCCGCACCGTTCACCCGCACCTCGAAGTGCAGGTGCGGACCCGTGGAGTGGCCGGTACTGCCGATGTAGCCGATGAGCCCGCCCTGGGTGACCGGGTCGCCCACCTTCACGGCGATGCGGCTCTGGTGAGCGTAGGCGGTGGACAGGCCACCCCCGTGATCGATGACCACCAGGTTGCCGTAGCCGCCCGACCAGCCGGCCACGATGACCTTGCCCGACTTCGCCGCCGTGATGGGGCGGCCGGTGGGTGCGGCGACGTCGAGCCCCTGGTGCATGCGGCCCCAGCGGGGCCCGAAGCCCGATGTGATCTGCCCCGACGTGGGCCAGGTGAAGCCGGCGGACGACGGTGTGATGTCGGAGGGCTCGGCGTACGGCACACCCTGGATCTCGGCGATGCGCTTGGCCAGCGCAAACGACTGCTCGCGCAGCGCCTTGGTGTCGTCCTCGATGTGGTCGCGGTCCACCCGGATGGTGGCCAGCATGCGGGCGCGCACGCGCTTGGTACGGCGCAGCACGCGCTGCTCCACGTCGAGGTCGCGGGCCGCGGCGCGGGCCGCTGCCGCGCGATCCGCGGCACGGTCCTCGGCTGCGGCGGCGCGCTCCTGCAGCACGGCGATGCGAGCCGTGGCGTTGCGCGTGAGGTTCCGGTACCGGGCGACGGAGGCGATCATGTCGCGGTCGCGATCGGTCGCGCGCTCGATTCCGCTGGCGGCGCCCGCCAGTTCGGAGAGGCTGCCCCCGCGCAGCAGCCCCAGCAGCGGGTCGTCATCCTGCGTGCGGTAGATCTCGCGCAGGCGCTCGACGAGGGCCTGGCGCTGCACCGCCAGGCGCCCCGTGGCCATGCGCAGCTGCCCCCGCTGGAACGACAGGTCACGGTTCACCTGCGCCAGGGTGCCCGCGGCCATGCGGTGGGCATCCACTGCCGCGTCGCGCCGCGCCACCAGGGGCTTCAGGCGCGCATCGACCTCACGCAGGCGGCGGTTGATCGTCGCGATGTCGGTGGTCAGCACCGACTGCCGGTTGATTGCCGCGCGAAGTCGTGCCTCTGCGCCGTACAGCCGCTGGTCGACGGCCTGCTTGCGCTCCACGATGTCCGGCGCCACGGCGCCGGTGGGAATCAGGGCGAGCCCCGCCAGCGCAAGGGCGGCGGCCGAGGCCGCTCGTATGGGAATCCGCGTCACGGAGATGCGGATTCGACGGCCGGGGGCGCACTCCTACGGAATGCGCCCCCTACGCCGTTGCGAATGCGTTACTTCTTCGGGTCGACGGCCCGCAGATCGGTGAAGGGGTTGATGGAACCCCCGCCGTTCGGGCGGATCTCGAAGTGCAGGTGCGGGATGGTTCCGCGCGCATCGCCCGTCATGCCCATGGTGCCCACGGTCTGACCGGCCGTCACCCTGGATCCCGCCTTGAGCTCGGGCGAGATCGTCTGCATGTGGGCGTAGTAGTACTCGTTGCCCCGCGCATCGACGATCCAGATCCAGATGCCGCCGAGGCCGGTCTCGCTGCGGGTGAGGCGCGAGATCGTGCCGTCCACGCACGCAACCAGCTGCATGCCCATCTTGCCGATGATGTCGTTGCCCTGATGGGCCCCCTGCCCACGCGGGTCACCGAAGTCGTCCGAGTAGCTGTAGTCGCCCACCACCGGGAAGACCTTGAGGTACTTCGCGGTGGCCGGGGCGCTCGGGGCGGCCAGCACGGCGGGCGCGCTGGCGACGTTGCGGATCTTCAGGCCGATCTTCTTGAGCAGCGCCGCATCGGCCACGCCCGTGGCCTTGAGCCCCAGCTTGCGCTGGAGGATCCTCACGCCGGCGCGGGTCTTCTTGCCGTAGTTGCCGTCGAGCGGAACCTTGATGCCGCGGGCGCGCAGCTTGCGCTGGAGAGCCTTCACGTCGGCTCCGGATGCCCCGGGCCTGAGGCCGTCGGCCGCAGGTGTGGCGGGAGTTGCCACCGGGGGCGCGGGTGCCACCGGCTGCTGGGGAGGCAGGCCCGACCCCTCGGGTGCCGCACCCGCGGTGCTGCCGGGCAGCTGCTCGGGCATGGGCGACGCCACGACTGCGGGAGCCGTGATGCCCAGGGAGATGAGGGCGATGAGTCCAGCCGCCTTGCGGAGGGGGCTCATGCGGACGCGCGGGGCACTGCTGCTGCGGTCGATGATCCTGATTCCCTTTCCGCCCCGGTCCCCGCGGCGCGGGGTCGTTCCGTGGCTGTAGGTCACGCCCTGGTCCCGGCTGGAGGCCGGGCGGCGCGCCCCTCGGAGGTCATTGGCCGTCGCCGACCCTAGCGGCGCACCCCGACGAGTCAACCCCCGCAGGTCCGTCTGATTTACGGATTTATGAGGTTATGTAGGACAATGCAACCATTTGTTGCATGACGGACGGGGAAGTGTCCCCCGTGGGACTGACCGAGTGCGTGTCCCGCCCTTACCCCGTATTTGCAGGGGTTTCTAGGCCTCGGGTTCGGCGCCGGCACGCTTTTGGCGGCGACGGCGCGAAAGGACCCGCAAGGCGAAGACGAAGGCGAGGAAGAGGATCGCCGCGCCCAGGATGATGCCGTTCAGCACCCGGCCGTCCTCGGCGCCCGCCGACGAGACCTCCATGCGCACGCACGATCCGTAGGGCATCGACCACGAGGCCACGTAGCCATCGCCCGACAGGGTCCCCCCGGTCGAGTAGAGGGATACGCGGGCGGGCATGGCCCACTTGTACGAGAAGTCGAGGCCCTGCTGCAGCGCGCGATCGGCCCGGGTGAAGTCCACGCGGCGGCTGCTGCCGTTGCACGGGGGATCGAGCACCTCCCCCACCCCACCGCGCGACCCGATCGAGAACGTGGCGAAGTAGCTGCGGCCGCGGTCCTTGTAGGCCGGCGAGAACTCGTCCACCAGCACCGACTGCAGCGGAACACGCGCGGGCAGCCCGGTGATGCCGGCCTGCGATTCGCCGCCGGGCGCCGTTCCGGTGCTCGGGGCGGTGGTGGTGCGGGCCTTGCCGTCCCTCGGGTCGGGCGCCGCCCAGTACCTGCCGGTGGCGTTGAGGATGGGCTGGAGGGGCCTCTGCACGCCCAGGGCGCTCTCGAGGTCGTCGAGCTCCGAGGTACCGGCCCGCAGGCGGCGCACGGTGCGCAGCACCACGGTGCCGTCGGGCTCAGTGCGCTGCAGGAACGGCAGCCCCGAGTCGCCGGGGGCGCGCCACTTCTCGTTGCGCACGTCCAGGAAGCGCTCGAAGGTGCCCTCCCGCAACTGCCTGGGCAGGTCGATGGCCTGCTGCGCGGCGGGGTCGAGCCTCAGGTCGAGCGAGAGGGTGCCGCCGCCATCCGGCGCGATGTCGATGTACTGGGAGAGCCGCGCATCGCACCCGGACACCAGCGGCACCGCGGCGATTGCGGCGATGGCCACCGCGATGAGGCCCCTGCGCCTCACGGCTCCTCGCTCCCGGCCAGCGTGTCGCGCCGGCGCATCAGCTCCACCGCGCGTGCGCGCTCATCGCGATCGAGGGCCTCGAAGTCCTCGTCCGAGAGATTGCCGGCACGGTGGTCCATGTCGATCTCGCGAATGGCGTCGAGGGACCGCTGGAGCTCTTCCTCCACCGCCCGCCGGTCATCCTCCTGGTAGGCAGGCAGGGGATCCTGCTGCCGCGTGAGCAGCGGCCAGGCGACCAGTGCCACCAGCAGCACGCTGATCACCGCGATCAGTACGTAAGCCATCGCCGGGCGAGGCTACTCGGGCACGCGGTCGTCAGCCCCCACCACCGAGGGCGCGGCGGCCCCGCGGGGTCGGCGGGATGGCCATACGGCGATCAGCGAGCCCACGACCATGATCACCCCGCCGATCCATATCCACATCATCATCGGGTTCACGAACACGCTGATGCGCGCGAGGCCATCGGGCGTGAGGCCCACCAGCACCACGTACACGTCGCGGAACGGCGACGAGTCGACGGCGACCTCGCTCGAGCGCTGCTGCTGGGCGAGGAACACGTCAACGCCCGGCTCGAGGGTGGCGAACCGGTTGCCGCCCTCCGACACGCCCAGCTTCACGCCCACGCTCATCTTGTGGTCGTCCTTCGACCGCGTGCCGCCATCGTTGGTGAACTGGTATCCGGCCACCTCACCGGTCTGGCCCGTGCGCAGCGCCAGGTCGCCCTGGCTCGAGAACGCGCCCTGGCACGCGATGGCCACGATGATCGACACCACGCCCAGATGCACCACATACCCACCGAACCGGCGGCGGTTGCGCACGAAAAGCTGGCCGAAGGCGCCGGGCCAGGAGACGCCGCCGAGCTGGTGCCGCACCTTCATGCCCCGCCAGTACTCGCCCACGATGCAGGTCACCGTGAAGGCGCCCAGCACGATCGCGGCGGCCGCCCACCAGTGCGCGCCGTCCTGCGCCAGGTACACCGCCGGGATGATGGCGATCACCGCCACCACGAGCGGCGCGGCGAAGCGCCGCCTCAGTTCGCGGGCCGATGCCTTGCGCCACGAGATGAGCGGGCCCACCCCCGTGAAGAAGAGCAGGGCCAGGCCGATGGGCGCCGTCACCTGATTGAAGAAGCCCTGCCCCACGGTGATCTTCTCGCCCTGCACGGCCTCGGACAGCACCGGGAACATCGTTCCCCAGAACACGGCGAAGGCCAGCCCCACCAGCAGCAGGTTGTTGTAGAGGAAGATGGCCTCGCGGCTGATGTAGCTCTCGAGCGAGTTCTGGCTGCGAAGCGCCGGCAGGCGGGTGAACAGCAGGGCGAACGACCCCACGAGGATGACGATGATCAGGCCGAGGAAGTACGGCCCCAGCGTGCTCTCGCCGAAGGCGTGCACCGACGAGAGGATCCCCGAGCGGGTCAGGAACGTGCCGAACAGGGCGAGGGTGAACGTGAGGATCACCAGCACCATGTTCCAGATGCGCAGCATCCCCCGGCGTTCCTGAACCATCACCGAGTGAAGGAACGCCGTGGCCACGAGCCACGGCATGAGGGCGGCGTTCTCCACCGGGTCCCATGCCCAGTAGCCACCCCACCCCAGTTCCTCGTAGGCCCACCGCGACCCCAGCACGATGCCGATGGTGAGGAAGATCCACGAGAGGATCGTCCACCGGCGCACCGAGGTGATCCAGGTCGAGTCGAGCCTGCGCGTCACGAGCGCCGCGATGGCGAACGCGAACGGCACCGACAGCCCCACGTAGCCGATGTAGAGCATCGGCGGATGGCTCTCCATGTAGGCGTTCTGCAGCAGCGGGTTGAGGCCGCGGCCGTCGGCCGGCACGGGCGACACCGTTGCGAAGGGGCTGGTGATGAACGACAGCACGCTGGTGAAGAACGCCGCCACGCCCATGAGCACCGCCACCACCACGGGCATCAGGTCTCGGTTGCGCCGGCGGTTCGTGACCACCACCAGCACCGCGGCGATCGACAGCAGCCACATCCAGAGCAGCAGGGATCCCGCCTGGCTGCCCCACAGCGCGGTGATCTTGTAGCGCCACCCCAGCGTGAGGTTGCTGTAGCCCGCCACGTCGGCCACGTCGAACCGGTTGCCCAGCAGCAGGCCCCACATGATGAAGACGGACGTCGTGGTGGTGATGAACACCGCCCACACGCCGCGCTCCGCCGACGCCAGGAACTCGCGACGCCCGGTGCGACGCGACCAGAGCGCAGCGACCACCGCATAGATCGCGGCCGCGAACGCCAGCAGGAGCGCTGCGCGGCCGACGAGGGTCACGTGCCCGAGGTGCCCTTCTCCGTGATGCCGTCGGGCATCGTCTTGCCCTTCTCGGCCTGTTCCTGCATGAACTTCGACGGACACAGGGTGATGAGCGTGCCGCGGTCTGCCTGGAAGATGCCGTTCTCCATGCGACCGGTCACCACGATCTCGCGGTCGTCCTTGAAGGCGTCGGGCACGCTGCCGCGGTACACCACCGGCACGGTCACCTTCGGGTTCGCCTTGTCACGCACCACGAACCTCAGTCCCTCGGCCGTCTGGGCGCGCTCGGCGGCGTCGGCCGGGCTGCCGGGCGCCACCTTGCCGTTCAGGCGGTAGGTCGTGCCATCGGACGTCTTCACCAGGCCGGACGGGCTGGTGTAGGTCTCGAGGCTGCCACCGATGCTCGTCCAGATGAGCCAGCCGCCGAGGACGGCGGCGAGGGTGAGCGCGATGGCGAAGCGGGAGCGTGACTTCATGTCGACTCCCGACGGTAGCACCGGTTGGCGGGCCAACTGCCCCTATCATCACGGGTCCACCGGCCCATGCATCGGAGGAGCACCCCGTGGCACGCCACTCCGGCCCCGAAGACGAGCAGTACCGGCAGAAGCTGACCGACATGCAGTACCACGTGACCCGCGAGGCCGGCACCGAGCCCGCGTTCACGGGCATCTACTGGGACCACCACGACGACGGCGTCTACCGCTGCATCTGCTGCGAGACGCCGCTGTTCGACGCATCCGACAAGTTCGACTCGGGCACCGGGTGGCCCAGCTACGTCACGCCGGTGTCAGAGGATGCCGTCACCGAGCACGAGGACCGCTCGTTCATGATGCGCCGGGTCGAGGTGCGCTGCGCGACGTGCGACGCCCACCTCGGGCATGTGTTCCCCGACGGACCGGGGCCGGGCGGCATGCGCTACTGCATCAACTCGGCGTCGCTCGACTTCCAGGGCCGGGGCGGGAGCGACTCCTAGAGGCTCAGGCGCTGCTCGGGCCAGCGGGGCAGCGTGCCGTTGTAGGGGCGGCTGATCACCATCTGCAGGTCGCCCAGCGCCCGCGTGCGGAACCCGGCCTCGCAGAAGGCCAGGTAGAACTCCCACGTGCGGATGAACTCATCCGTGAAGCCCCGTTCGCGCACCTCATCGGCACGCGACATGAAGCGCTCGCGCCACAGGCGCAGCGTCTGGGCGTAGTGGATGCCGATGTTCTCGATGCCCTCCACCTGCAGCTCCGATGACGTGCGCATGGCGTCCACCATCGACGCCAGCGGCGGGCAGAAGGCCCCGGGGAAGATGTACTCGCGAATCCAGTCGGTGCCGCGGCGATAGCGCTCGAGGCGCTGGTCGGGGACCGTGATGGCCTGGATGCCGATGACGCCGCCGGGCGCCAGCAGGCGGTCGAGGTTGCCGAAGTAGGTCGGCAGTCCGTCGTACCCGACGGCCTCGATCATCTCGATCGAGACGATGCGGTCGTAGCTGCCCTGCATCTCGCGGTAGTCCTGGATGACGATGTCGATGCGGTCTCCGAGGCCTGCGGCCTCCACGCGCCTGCGGGCCTCCTCGGCCTGCTCCACCGACAGGGTGATGCCCGTGACGCGGCATCCGCGCTCGCGCGCGGCGTGCATGGCGAACCCGCCCCAACCGCAGCCGACCTCCAGCACGTGGTGCCCGGGCCCGATGTGCAGCTTCTCGCAGAGCCTTCGGTACTTGGCCTGCTGGGCGTCCTCGAGCGACTGGCCCTCGTGCTCGAAGTACGCGCACGAGTAGGTCATCGAGGGGTCGAGGAACACCTCGTAGAGATCGTTGCCCAGGTCGTAGTGGTACCGCACGTCGCGCCGGGCCCTGAGAAGGTCAGCCGGGTTGGGCAGGCGCGGCCGCTTGGAGATGGCCGCGGGCACGAGCGACGCCGGCGGGCGGCGGCGCACGTCCTCGGCCGTCAGCGCGAGGATCTCCAGGAACGCCACCAGGTCGTCGCCATCGGCTCGCCAGTCGCCCGCCTGGTAGGCCTCACCGAACCCCACACGACCCCGCCGCGCGATCCGGCGGAAGAAGTCCTTGCCCGACACCGTGATGCGGGCATGCCGCGGCCCCCCATGCCCCATGCGGTGCACGGTGCCATCCGGCATCTCCACCTCGATCGTGCCGCCCACCGGGCGGCGCAGCCCGCGCAGCGCGAGGGCCTTCACCACCGGCGTCAGGGGGCTGCGCTTCGCGTCGGGGATGGGGCGCAGGCCCCGGTGGCCCGACGCCTGCCCGGCGGGAGTGGTCACCGACCCCTCGGACGGCACGAAATCGGGCTTCCTGTGGAACGGCACGCGCTTTCTCCAGAGCTTGAGGGCCTCGAGGTGGATCAGTGAAATGACCTGCTGCGACATCAACGGGTAGCGCACCAGCGCGCGGCCCAGCTCACGATCGGTGAAGTCGTGCCGCGTGGCCGTGAGCTTCGCCCAGAACGGCCGCTCGTCACCCTGCATCACGTCCATGCGGATGTCCAGCGCATCGCCCAGCTCGCCCATGCGGAAGATGTACTCCTGCTCCATCGGGAAGAACGGCGACACGTGCATGCGCTTGTCGTGGCGGAATGCGTGCTCGTCCCCCAGCGGGTCGATGCGCTCGGCATCGGTGAGCAGGTACGGCAGGCGCTCGCCGAACGTGTTGCTGACCTCGGCGAGGATGCAGCGCAACGCACCGTCGGGGCCGTGCACGTAGAAGTAGGTGACCGGGTTGAACACGTAGCCGGCGGTGCGCAGGTTGGTGAGCATGGTGATGCGCGCACCCTCGACATCCACGCCCCGGCCCACCAGGTGCGCGCGCACGTTCTCGCCGATGGGCCGCTGCGGGTCGCCCAGGTGGTCGCAGTCGCGCAGGCTCAGGATTCCCGGCCGGTTGTACGAGAACAGCCGCAGGCCCCTGTCGAGCTGCTCGATCTCGTCCACGTCGATGGCGTACATGCACACCGGGTAGCGGAACACGTGCTCGGCGGGCGTGCGGCGTGCGTGGACCAGCGTGCCGGTGTAGATGGCCGACCTCACCAGTGCACCCCCAGGCCCCGGGCCACCGACACGGCGGCCCGCATGCCGTCCTCGTGGAACCCGTTGCCCATCCATGCG
>CAMCDF010000017.1 GCA_945873475.1 Bifidobacterium breve
GTGGTCGGCATAACGCACGGTCAGTGGGTATCCATCGCCCTGGTCGGCGTGCTGCAGCCGACGCTGGGCGACTCGGTGAACGTGGCCGCTCAGAGGGCCATCGGCACGGCCCTCGGGGCGCTGGTGGCCATGGCGCTGCTGGCGATGGCCTACGGATCGCCCTGGGCCATGTTGGCGGCGATCATCGTGGTGGGGTCCGCAGCCGCCCTGCTGCAGCCGGTCAACTACCTGTGGTTCATCACCCTGTTCACCCCGCTGTCACTGCTGCTCGCGGCAGCGGGTGCGGGGCTGGACGCCGCGGTGGCCAGCGAGCGACTCATCGCCACCGGCATCGCATGCGTGATCGGCCTGGTCATCGCCGCGTTCGTCTGGCCCACGCGAAGCGGCGAGCAGCTGCCCGGCGCCCTGGCGGGCGCACTGGATGCCGCGGCCGATGACCTCGAGGCCGTCACCCGCGTGTCCAGCGGTGAGATTCCGCGAAGCGTGATGAGCGAGGCCCACCGCAGGGCGATGCTGGCCGCTGACGACGCGGCGCGCGTCACCCAGGCACGCATGGCGGAGTCGATCGAGGCCTTCACCCACGCCGACGCCCTGGCATCCCTCGAGGCCACAACCATGCAGCTGGTGCGCGACATCGGCACCCTTGCCGGACGCATCCCCATACACGGGGTGGACGTGCCGGGCATCGCGGAAATACGGCGCGACATGGTCGGGGCGCTGCACGACATCGCCGCGTCCCTGCGATCAGGAGGCGCGCCGGCCCGCGGCGGCAACCTGCAGGCGTGCCTCGAGCAGGCCCATCGGGCGTCGTACGGCATCCGGTCGGCAGATGATGTGCCGCGCGGGCTGGTGGGCGTGGTGGACATGCTCGAGACGATCGCCTACGCCATCGAGCGCCTCACGCACGAGGCGGCGGACTGGGCGGCCGAGAGCGCCCGTGGCGACAGGCGCTGGTGGCACCGGCTGACGCCCGGGCCCGCGGGTGCCGGGTCGGTGGCCTGATTGGCCGATACCCTTCCCACGGGCCGTTAGCTCAGCTGGTCAGAGCAGGGGACTTTTAATCCCAAGGTCCTGGGTTCGAATCCCAGACGGCCCATGCGGCGGGTAGGTCGATTCAGCACTCACCCAAGCGCGACGCAGGCTGCGCTTTCCATGCCTGACTGCCTACTCGGTTGTGGGAGTGAGCTCGCTCGTGCAGTGCGGGCAGCGCGACGCAGCGATGAGGACCTCTTCCAAGCACGACGGGCACGAGGTCTTCTCGGCGGTCTCGCCCATGACGCGGATGACCACCTTCACGATGAGGAACAGCACAAGCGCGATCAGTACGAAGGTGACGACCGCGCTGAGGAACGCCCCGTAGGTGAACACCGCGCCGTTCAGCGTGAACGTGAGGTCGTCGAAGTTGGGCTCGCCGAAGATGGCGGCGATCAGGGGCATGATGAAGGAGTCGACGAGCGACTTCACCACGAGGGTGAATGCCGTCGCGAGCACGAACGCAACGGCGACCTTCAGCAGGCTGTCGGAGAAGGCGAACGACTTGAAGTCGTTCCAGAAGCGCTTCGAGCGATCCATGTGGGTTGCCTCCGGGGCTAGGTGGTGGTGACCGGCGGGGCCACGGGCAGCACCTCCGCCGCGCGCGCCCGGGGCTCAGGTCGGAGGCATCGGTCCCCGGGACTCGTGCGGGGCGATCACGCCGCGGATGCGCACTTCGTGACCCGTCATGCGAACGCCCAACCGATGTGCTGCGGCAACGATGGCCGCCTCCAGTTCGTCGTCGTGGAACGGGGTGGTCTGGCCCGATGCATCATCGACGAGATGGTGGTGGTGGGATTCCGGCAGCACGATCTCGTAGCGCACCCCACCCGAGTCATCGAGCTCGCGTCTGAGAAGGCCAAGGCGATAGGCGTCATCAAACACGCGGTACACCGAGGCCTGCGAGCCGGTCCCACCGTCGCGGCGGATCGCGGCGACGATCTCCTGGGCACCCACGAGGCACTGGGCATCGCGCGCGATGACGTCGAGCACGCATGCCCGCGCGGCACCGATGCGCAAGCCCTCCGCGCCGAACCGCTCATGTGCGATCGCGAGCCAACGATCGGCCACGCCGCGAGGCGGGCGCACGCGCATCAGCCGCGCACCCTGCCCGGGCGGCGATGCTCAGCCCGCGCGTACCCGCCCGTGGTCGTCGCAGTGGCCCTCGTGCGGGTGGTGCAGGTGACCGTCCACCAGGTAATCGACGTGGTCACCGTGGGGCACGGCCTCGTGCCCGCACCCGGCCCCGTGGACGTGACCGTCGTCATGGCCGCCACACGCGTGCTCTGGCGTGCAGTGAGCGGGATTGGCGCCCCCGACCTCGAGGACATGCTCGTCGACGTGGTCGCCGTGCGGGTGGTGCAGATGACCATCGTGCAGGTAGTCGACGTGGTCACCGTGCTGGATCGGCGTGTGGCCGCAGTCCGGCCCGTGCTGATGGGCGTGGCCGTCATGGGTGAGGTGCGTGTGAGTGCTCATGCCGACAGGGTGGCATCGCCACGGCGATGGCCAAAGCGGATGCGAATGAGTCGCATTCGCTCATCGGTCCACCCGGGCCACCGTCACCCCACCCGTGGCATCACCGACGGCAACCCGCGAGCCATCGGGCGACCATGCCATGGCCGTTGCCGCGCCGGACAGGTCGACGATCTGGCCATCTCCCGTGGCGTCGGCCGTGTCCCACAGGGCAAGCGTGCCGCCATCGGTTGCCGTGGCGAGGATCCTGCCGACCGGTGCGAACGCCAGAACGGTGAGGGGCGTGCCATCGACCTCGAACACCGTGGGCTCCGTTCCGGCGGGGCCGGTGCCCCCGCAGTCCCAGACGATGGCATCGGGGCCCCCGCCCGTTGCGAGGTGGCGGCCCACGGAGTCCCACGAGAGCTCCTGAACCTTGCGCGGGTACCCCCACATCTGCAGGTCCTTCCCGTTCTTCATGATCCAGAAGTGAACGGTGGAGTCCTGGTCCCCGGTGGCGACGTATCGGCCATCCGGGCTCCAGGCAAGGCGCAGGGACGAGCCCTTCCACGCAAACCGCCGCGGGGCGCCATCCGGATGACGCGGTGACCATGTGGTGATGCCGCCGTAGTGGCTCACGGCAATCGCCTGGCCACGCGGGTGCCACGAGAGATCGGTGAGCGTGCTGCCGTGGTCATCGAACCGGTGGCGCGCCTCACCATCCTCGAGCACCATGAGTGCGGTGCCGGCGATGGCCGCGAGCATGAGGCCATCGGGCCGCCATGCCACTCGCTGCACCCAGTCGGTATCCGACATCAACAGCGCGTTCACCGGGGCGCCCCGGTCGGCTGACCACGTGCGCACGGCGCCGTCCAGGCCCCCTGTCGCGATCAGGTAGGGGTCCCGTGGGCTCCAGGCGACAGACGTCGCACCGGGCGGGTGCCCGCTCAGGATCGCCGTCGTGGCCGCCTCCACGTCGACGACCGCGACGGCGCCCTCCCCCAGTGCAACCGCGATGCGCGACCCGTCGGGAGACCAGTCGATGGCGACGGGGAGTCCCGGGAGGTCGGTCAGCCGGTCAGCCGCCATGCGGAGCGGCTCGGTGCGCCGGCTCCTCACGCGCGACAGGCGGCGAAGCCGCGCTCGAGGTCACCACGGTCGAGGTCGCGACCGATGAAGACCATGGTGCTGCGCCGCTCCTCATCGCCCCATGGCTTCCCGAACGTGCCATCCATCAGCATGTGGACCCCCTGGAAGACGTACCGCTCGGGCTGCCCCTTGAGGCTCAGGACTCCCTTGCTGCGGAAGATGTCGACTCCCTTCTCCTGAAGAAGGCCCCCGAGCCACTGCTGCAGGCGCTCCTCATCCAGATCGCCCGGCAGGGTCAGGCCGACCGAGGTGACGGATTCATCGTGCTCGTGGTCGGGAGCGAATTCACGCACAGCGGTGGGCACTGCCGACGAGATGCCGCGGCGGAACCTCATGCTGAACTCATCTGGCCCATGCTGCGTGAAGAGCGCGATTGGTCCGGAGGCGTGCACGGCGATGCTGGCGCCCTGCTCACCGACCTCAAGTCGCGCGGTGTGGCCCGGCACCATCACCCCGCCGCTGGCTACGGCCACGGGGTCGTCGGTGAATATCGGCGTCGCCACGCCCAGCAGTGCATCCAGTGAAGCGGATGAGGCATCGCTCACCGACAAGGCGAGGAGGTCGATGGTCCCATCGGGGCCGGCGTCGAGGTCAATGACCAGATCGTCCCCGTCGGAGTCGAACGCACCCGCCCACTCGAATGGGTACGTGGGCTGGAGGAACGCGGGGTTCACCTCAAGGGCGTGCTCCAAGCTGAATCCGCCGATCGCGAGCAGGGCATCGATGTCGACGTCCCCGTGGGTGGTGCGGTGCAGGGTTGCCACGGCGTTCATGGTGCCCAGCAGGCCTTCAAGCCGGTCCACGTCAGCAGGGTCGACCAGGTCGATCTTGTTCATCAGGATCACGTCGGCGAAGGCGACCTGCTCCGCCACCTCTGGGGCATCGTCAACGTGCTGCCACACGTGCTTGGCGTCCACCACGGTGACGATTCCGTCCAGGCGGAGGCGCTCGGCCAGCTCATCATCCATGAAGAACGTCTGCGCCACCGGCCCCGGGTCGGCGAGCCCGGTGGTCTCGATCAGGATGTGGTCGAACTTCTCGCGCCTGCGCATGAGCGTGGAGAGGATGCGGATGAGGTCGCCGCGCACCGTGCAGCAGATGCACCCGTTGTTCATCTCGAAGATCTCCTCGTCGGCATTCACCACGAGGTCGTTGTCGACGCCGATCTCGCCGAACTCGTTTTCGATCACTGCGATGCGCTTGCCATGCTCCTCGGTGAGGATCCTGTTGAGCAGGGTCGTCTTGCCCGAACCCAGGAAACCCGTGAGCACGGTGACGGGTACGCGGTCGTCGGTCATTCGGTCGCCTCCTTCGGCGAGGTGGTTGCGGTAGTGCCGCGGAGCGCGGCGATGCCGAGGCACGCGGCAAACCCGATGCATGCGCACAGGGCGATGGTGGCGCCGGTGGACACCCCGGCGTGATACGAGATGAGGACGCCGGCCAGACTGGCGCCGACGCCGATGAGCACCGCCACGAGCATGGTGGTGCGAAAGCGTCGGGTAACGAGGAACGCACCCGCCGCCGGCACGATGAGGAGGCCCGTGGTCAGCAGCACGCCCACGGCCTGGATGCCCGCGACGATGGTGGGCGCCAGGAGCAGGAGCAGCCCCATGCGTACCCGGTCAGGACGCAGGCCGATGGCCAGTGCGTGCTGGGGGTCGACCGCCGTCAACTCGAACTCCCGGCGGAACAGCAGCAGGAGCAGCAGGACGACCCCGGTGATGATGCCGAGCACCACGAGGTCACCGTCCCCCACACCGAGGATGTTCCCGAAGAGGATGTGCGTGAAGTCGCGGAAACTGTTGGTGGTGGAGAGCAGCATCACGCCGATGGCGAACATGCCTGTGAACGCCACCCCGATCGCGGCATCCTCCTGCACGCGGCCTCCACGGGTGATGAGCGCGATCAGCAGAACCGTGATCACCGCGGCGACGAGGGCACCACCGAGGAGGCTGGCGCCGAGGAGGAAGGCGATGACGATCCCGGGCAGCATCGTGTGGGCCAGGGCGTCGCCGAGGAACGACATGCGCCTTGCCACGACGTGCGTGCCGACAGCGGCGCATGAGATGGACACGAGAACTGCGGCAAGCAGCCCGGTGCGCATGAAGCCGTAGGACAGGGGCTCGGTCAGCCAGTTCACGACGCGACCACCGCAGCCACATCTACCCGTGAGCCATCACGCATGGGAATGATGATGTGCCCCGCCCCCCGCGCCTCATCCACGTGATGCGTGGTCATCAGCACGGCCACGCCCGAGACGAGCGCATGATCGATCACCCGGGTGATCGACGTCCGGTGCTCCTCGTCCAGTGCTGTGAGGGGCTCATCGAGCAACCACAACTCGGACTCCTGCGCGAGTGCCCGTGCGAGCAGCGCCCTCTGGCGCTGGCCACCCGAAAGCGCTCCCACGGGTCGATCCGCCAGGTGGTCGAGGCCCGCCCGGGACAGGGCGATGTCGACGGCATGCCTGTCGCGGGCGGTCCTTCGGCCGAGCCACCCCAGGTGGACGTCACGTCCCTGCGTCACCAGCTCGCGCACCGAGATGGGGAACGACCACTCCACGTCCGGCACCTGGGGGAGATAGGCCGTGCGGTGGTGGCAGGCACCGACCTCGTTGCCGAATACGCGCACGGCCCCTGAAGCGGGCTTCACGATTCCCGCCACGGCCTTGAGCACCGACGATTTTCCGCAGCCGTTCGGGCCGACGAGGACGCCGCACTCCCCGCGCGGCACGCGCACGCCGAATCCACTCACGGCCAGGACGTCGTGCGGATAGCGAACCGAAAGGTCCGTCACCTCAAGCGCCAGGGCTCCCGGCACCGGGTCGCGATGGCCGCGACCGCCGTATGGCAGCCGCGGCCCATCGTGATCATGCGACGTCACGACCCGGACAGCGTCGTGCTGATCGTCTGGGCGTTGGCCTTCATCATTCCCAGGTACGTGGCCCCCGCGGATCCCTGCTCACCCAGCGCATCGGTGTAGAGCGGCGGGGCCACCTGCACGCCGGCCTCGGTGGCGAGGCGATCGATCACGCCGGAGCCACCGATGTTCTCGACGAAGATCGCCTTCACGCCGTCCTTCTTGATGTCGTCGGCGAGGGAGGCGATCTGCTGCGCCGACGGATCGGCCGACTCAGTGGTGACGCTGCCGAGAGCGGTCTCCACCCCGAAGCCGTAGCGCTTGGCGAAGTACCCGAGCGAATCGTGATTGGTGATGATGATGCGCTGATCGCGCGGCACGGACTTCACCGCCGAGGCGATCTCCGCGTCGAGGGCCACGAGCTCTGCGTCGTAACGGGCGGCGTTCTCGCGGATGCGCGGGGCGCACTCGGGATTGGCGGCTACCAGCGCGTCGCGCACCTTCGCGACGGCCTTCCGCATGTTGGCGGGGTCCTGCCACGCGTGTGGGTCCACCGCGTGGGCATCCTCGCCTTCGGCCTTCGCCCCGCCCTCGTCTGTGTGGCCATCCTCGCCCTCGTGCCCGTGCTCGTCCTCGCCCTTGATCGGGGTTACCCCGGACATGGTCACGACCTGAGTCGCCGTTGACCCCGACGACGAGTACAGGTCGGCAAGCCACGGCTCGAAGCCGAGGCCGTTGGAGATGACGACGTCGGACTCCTTAAGCGCGGTGGCGTCCTTCGGGGTGGGCTCGAATACGTGGGCGTCGCCATCGGCACCCACCAGCACGGTGGTGTCAACGCAGTCACCCCCGACGTTCCTCACCACGTCATCGAGAATGCTGAAGCTGACGACGGCGCGGGTGGCGCCGGCCGCGGCCGCGGTGTCGGTGCCGGAGGCCGAATCGCCCCCGCAGCCGGCGGCCACCAGTCCGCCAACGGCAACCAGCGCAGTTGCCGATACGGCGATCCACTTCCCAGCCGGTCCTCTGGTCGTCGTCATTTCACTCCTCATGTGTGTTGTTGAACTGGGCGAGAGCCGTGTACACGTGCGCCTCGGAGACCTCGGATGCCGGCAGCAGGATCCGCACCATTTGCGGCTCCTGCCCCTCCGCGAGGACGGCGATGACCGTCTCGAGGTCGGGGCAGCCGGGGTCGTCGCATGCGAGCTCCGTCACCATCACCGTCACGTCGGGACCGAGGCATAGGGCCTCGCGGCACCAGACGCGTATGCGAGCTCTGTGAGGGGACGGATCGCGGCCGGAAAGCGTCAGCACGCGTCTCCCGGAACGGCTATCGCGTGTCGGCGGCACCAAGGCATTGCCCGAGTGTATCACGATAATGAGAATCAATCTCATTATTGTCTACGGGACCTGCGGCTAGTGCGTGTGCGCTCCCGGTGCGCTCACGTGCTCGGCCGGCAGCCGGACGGCAAGGTACGCGGCGACCGCCGTGGTCAGCGGCGCCGCCAGAACGAGCCCGATCGATCCGACGAGCGTGGCCACCACCTCGGCCGCGACGGCCTCCGATGTGACGGCCGTCGTGAACGACGCGTCCGCCAGCCCGAACACGAGCAACACCGGCAGTGCCGCGCCGGCGTACGCCAGCACCAGCGTGTTCACCGTGGCCGCCACGTGGTCGTGCCCCACGGCCATCGCGCGGCGGAATAGATCCCTGGAGCCAAGGCGCGGATTCGCGGCACGCAGTGCCATGACGGTTGACGCTTGGCTCACGGTGAGGTCGTCGAGCACGCCCAGCGTGGCAATCACCACCCCGGCGATCAGCAGATCGCGCAACGAGAGGTCCGTCGCGAACGCGCGGAGATAGGTGGCCTCCTCCGACGCGAATCCGGTGAGGTGAGTGAAGCCCGCGAACAGACTGATCAAGGTGAGGGTGACCAGAAGGGCCACCGTCGTACCGATGATTGCCGCGATGGACCGGGGCGACACCCCGTGGGCGATGGGAATCGTCACGAGCATCACCGCCAGGGCCCCGACCAGCGCCACCGCCACGGGTGGCTGGCCGCTGAGGATGGCCGGAATCATGAACCCGATGACAATGAGGAGGCTGATGGCGAGGCCGACGAGAGCGCGCAACCCCTTCCAACGCGCCGCCACGATCACCAGCAGTGCGAATGCGACCGCCAGCACCAGGAGGGCGGAGCCCCGCTCGAAGTCGTTGAACGCATACTGATCTGCCTGCACGCCGCCGATACCCCCCGGCGGCAGCGCCTGCGATCGCACCACCCGTACGGAGTCACCGACGTCAACGGGAATGCTCGCGACATCGAAGCCCTGCAGCGATCCGGCCTCGGGGCCCTCGCTCACGCGCACGGTCACGCGCCGGCAGTCGCCGCCGTCGATGCCGGGCGCGGCCGCACACGGCCGCGTCTCGACAGCGACCACCTCCGCGCCAAGCGTCTTCCCCATGCCGCCGCTGCTCGGGGCCGCCCCCTGCGGCCAGAGGGCGGCGATCCCGATGACCACCGCGATGGCAAGCACCACCACGAAAGCGAGCATGGCCTGGGCTCCGGGCCTCCCGCGGTACATGCCAAGTGCGCTCGTCAGCCTGCCCGGCTCCATGGCGGCCACGCTACCGACCGATCCGGTCGGCGCTGCGTTCTGGAGTGTCACCACCCACTGGCGGATGCTCTGCTTGTCAGCCTGGCTGAACCTGCAGTCTGCGCCGTGCGCAGCGGCGTCAAAGCGCCGGGTGTCGCGCGTCATCGCGCGCACCTCGTGTCCCTGGGCGACAAGCGCGTCGATGATGCGTGGCCCGAGGTAGCCGGTGGCGCCGGTGACCAGGATTGTCATGCGCTCGCGCGTGGGGTCGTTCCGCGCGCTGGGCAGCCAGGTGGGCCAGCCCATCGGCTTCGCCATCGCCGGCGGCATCATCGCCGGAATCGGGCTGTCGGGGATCATGTGGCTGGCCGTGGCGGCGGTGTTCGCGAACGTGGCCGTGGTGCTGGCCACCCCGAGCGTGCGGGCCGCGCGCAATCCCCTCCGGCCAGCCCTCGATTGCTTGCGGCCCCCCCTGCGGCCCCCCTGTGAGTGACACACATTGCATATCCACACTCCGAACACTGAAAGAGGTCGAAGAGCAGGCAATTTGAAGGTCTAGGGCGCGTAGCTCAGCTGGTCAGAGCAGGGGACTTTTAGTCCCAAGGTCCTGGGTTCGAATCCCAGACGGCCCATTCGCCTCGGGGGCCCGTGGGCCGATGGGGCCTAGATGCCGAAGGCAGGCGGGGGCGGCAGCTGGGAATCCTCGCCCAGCACCAGGCCGATGATGTAGCGCAGCGAGATGAAGCCCACCACCTGGGCGTCGTCCATCACAACGCAGTGACGCACCCGCGGCGATGGCGACGGCGAGGTCGCGCTCGGACAGCAGCCCCGGACCGGGCAGCGACGGGTCGAGCACGATGACCGAACCGGCGCGGTGCTCCACCATGGCCCGCGCCGCGGCAACCGATGAGCTGCGACTAGCGCCGGATGAGCGTGAACGAGTGCGTCGCCGTGCCGTCGGGGTTGGCCGTGACCACCACCTGCCCCCGCATGCCGCTGTAGGCCCCCGTGCCTCTGCTGACCACGCGACCCGAGGACCCCAGCGCTCCCGGCGCCGACGCGCTCGCGCGCTGGTACGGGCCGGATGCCGTGAGCGTCCCATCGGCGAACTCGTACGAGAACGTGCCCGCGTACCACTCGTAGGTGCCTGCTCCGTAGACGAACGTGAGCGTGGAGTCCACGCCGTAGGTGCCCACCCTCGTGCGGGAGGCGTCGAGGATGCTGCCCGTGATGAGGCGGGCGTTCCCCACGCCCCCGGGGCCGCCGCGATTGATGATGCGGGGCGTGCTCAACCTCACGACATAGGCCATGGTGGTGCGCGGCGTTCCCCGCGGGGGCAGCGAGTACCGCACCTCGTGCGTGAACACGCCGCGTGGCCGCGACGTGCGCACCACGCCCGAGGCGCCCAGGTAGCGCCCCGTGCCGCCGAGGATGGTGCGGCGCACCGCCCTGGCTCCCGCGGCCACCGACGGATTGAAGGCAACGATGCGGGCGCCCGACCCGAAGATGAGGTCGAGCGACGTCCTGCCGTCGGGCATCTGCACGCCGGTCACATGCCCGCGCGGGTTGCCCTCGGGTGAGTACATGCCGGTGAACCATGTGGTGACGCCGCCTGCCACCACATCGGGGGCGGCGCCCTCCCTGACCACGAACGACGACCCGGCAAGGGCCGGGGCGGCGCACAAAGCCGAGAAGGAAAGCGCGAGAACTGCGGTGCGAGCGGTTCGGTTCATGACCGGAAGGCTACGCGGGTGGGCGGCGTCCGAGCCTGCCCCCTAAGGTGGCTGATTATCGGACGACGGTCGCCCCACGGGGCGCTAAGTGGGAAGCCGGTGTGAATCCGGCGCGGTCCCGCCACTGTCACCCGGGAGTGATGGCATCGGGCTTCGGCCAGCCACTGGGGCATCCGCCCCGGGAAGGTGATGCACGTCGCGCCTGACCGGGAAGCCAGGAGACCAGCCGCCGCTCCGTCACGCCAAATCACCTCCGAGGAAAGAGGGATCAGTGACTTCCATTTCGCGCATCGCGCGCGCGGCTGCGTGCGCGTCGCTCCTGGCCATCCCGGCGGCTGCCGTGGCCAATGACACCGCCAGCATCCGGGCTGAGGGCCCGAACAGCACCGTCCTCCCGGAGCGCTCGGCCAACGTACCGACTGGTGGCACCACCACCCTCGTAGACCCCAGTAACGGGGAGACCACCGTCGTGCCCAACAACCGGGGGACATCGTTTCTCGTCCGTACCGCCGAGGCCGCCGGGATCTCGATTGGGTTCCGCGTTTACAACTTCGGCACGCCGAGCGCACTGATCACCCGCATCGGCTCGGTTGCCTCACCGTCGGACTGGTCATGGTCCTGGAAGCTGAAAGTGAACCATCGCCAGACCTCCGTGGGGAGCGACGACGTCGTGATCAGCCCCGGGGACACGATCCTCTGGATGCCAAGCGTGTACGGCGTACCCGACTTGGAGCTCGAGGTCGTGGCCCCCACCGCCCCCCGGGCCGTCGGGGAGGCCTTCAGCGTTCGCATCGACCGCTACGACGACAACGCGGTGCGCACGACCGGCAACGGGGTCACCGTGACCTACGGAGGCCAGGCCGTGACGACCGGTGCCGACGGCACCGCGACGCTCACCACCGTGCCCGGATGGAGTGACGTCGTCGCCACCGCCCCCCACCCCGGTGGCATCGGGAGCATTCGCGATTCGGCCCGGGCGTGCGGCTTCGCTCCCGGTCGACCGGAGGAGTGCGGGCTGGATCCGATCGCCGCGCGACTGCCTGACCTCGCCCCCAACGCCGACATCGCATCCTCCGTCGGGCTCATCCGCGCATCGGCCACCGTCGGCGGCCGCGCGATCACCATCGAGGTGCCCGTCCCGGGGCGCGGTCGCGGGCCGGTATCCATCTCACCCGACGACGTCAAGGACGACTCCCTCACGCCGCGTGAGCGCCGGGGTGTCGCGGGCAAGCTGGCCTCGGCACTGGCCGCCGACCTCAACGCCCGGGCAGCCAGGGGCGAGGCCTCGCTGGTGCTTCCCACGGGGGTCACCTGGCAGGCCGCATGGCTGTCGGGCGCGCCGTACGTGGCGCCGCTTCGCCGCGGCGAGTCGCTGATGGGCATCCGGACCGGCGGACCGCGCAACACGGCGGCCATCCAGCAGCGCGTCCAGGGGTTCAATGCCCACCTCGATCGGTGCGACATCGATGCCACGGCATCGGCAGTGCGACGGCATGGCTACGCCATGACCACCCTGCGCCCGGCCGCCGCGCGCACGGCGCTCGTGGACTGCGTGTCAGGCGAGGCCTCGTGAGCCCCGTGCTTCCCGCGCGCCGCCGCGGAATCCCCCTCGGCCTCATCGCGGGCGTCGCCCTCGTGGCGGCGCCCGCGGCCCTGGGCGCCTCGTCCGCCGACCGCGCCGCGGCCACGCGCGCCGCCGCGTGGCTGGCCGGGGAGCCCCCGAGCACCATGCCGGCGGGCCAGCAGGCTGATGTGATGGTGGCCATGCGCCTCACGGGCACGCCGGCGCCGGCCCTGCGGGCCCGCATGCGCGCCTTGGCCGCCGCAGGGCCCGCCTACGCCGATACCGCGGGCGCCACGGCCAAGGTGGTGCTGGGTGCCGTGGCCGCCGGGGGCAACCCGTCCGCACTCGGGGGTGTGGATTACCTCGCACGGCTCAGCGCGCAATCCACGCGCGCCGGGCGCTACGGGCGCAACGCGTTCGACCAGGGGCTGGCGATGATCGCCCTGCGCGCGGCCACCGGCAAAGTGCCGGCAGCTGCCGTGACCACCCTGCTCGGGGCGAAGTCGGGCCCCGGCTGGAACCTGGACCTGAACGCAACCGGTGCCCCGGGCGTTGACAGCACCGCGCTGGCGGTGGTGGCCCTGCGCGCCGGCGGGCAGTCATGCGCATCGGCCCCCATCCGCGAGGCGCGAGCGTGGCTCGCGGCGCAGCGCGCGAACGGCGGGTGGACCGCCTACCCGGGATCACCGCCCAGCGCGAACTCCACGGCGCTCGTGGCGCGCGCCGACATCGCATGCGGGGCCCCGGCACGTGGAGCCCTCGATCTGCTGCGGTCACTGCAGCAGCGATCGGGCGCCATCCGCTTCACGCGCGCCCAGCCCGAGAGCCGACTGCTCGCTACCAGCGAGTCCGTGGCGCCCCTCGCCGGCGTGTCGCTGGCGAGGGGCCTGCGGCCCGGGTGAGCGGGGTTGCCCCTACCGGGGCAGCGTGGCCGTGCCCCGGAAGGAGATGGCCTCCTTCTTCCCCGTCTTCGAGTGCTTCGCGTTGAACTGCAGCGGCAGCGAGCGGATGCCCGCGTAGCGACCCGTGCCACCGGTGATGCGGCCCGCGCCCGTGAACGTGATGGCCACGTTCGAGGTGGTGTAGTACGCCGTGGCGGTGCCCGTGACGGTGCCGGACCCATTGGTGATGGTCCAGGCGACGTTCGCTATCGAGCGCTTCGGCCGAAGCGTGTAGTCGAGCACGATGTCGCCCGACCCCACCGGCGAGCCCTTCACCGTGCCGGTGTCCTCCAGAACGAGCGGCGCCTCCACCGTGGTGAGCTGGGTGGAGCCCACGAAGGCCACGGGCACGATGCGCTGGGCCGGGGCGGCGGCCAGCGCGGCCGGCACCGTGGCCAGCGCGACCGCGGCCAGCGCAATGGGAACGCGGCGGGTCACGACGTCACCCCCGGAAGCGCCACGGGAAACGGCGCGCTGCCGCTGAGGGGCTGCAGGCGCGCGCTCCACACCTTCACGAGCTTGGCCTGCAGGCGACGGAAGTTGCGCTGCTGGGTGGGCGTGCGGCGGGTGCCCGGCCAGGCGAGGTTGCGCTGCTCCAGCGGGTCGTTCGCCAGGTCGTAGAGCTCCCACTGCGGCGGCACCGTGCCGGCGGTGTCGTAGTACAGGCAGATCTTCCAGTTGCGCTCGCGGATGCCCACCAGGTGCTGCGGCGGTGGCACGTACGGCCCGTTGTTCTGCCCGGCCTGGTAGTCGTCGTAGGTGAACACCACGTAGTCCTGAACGGGCTTGCGGCTGGCGCCGAGGATGATGGGCGAGTAGTCCACGCCCTGCCAGGCCGATCGGGCGCTGCTTGGCGCGCCCAGCAGCGAGGCCATAGTGGGCAGGAAGTCCACATGCGACACCAGCGCCTGGCTGGTCTTCGGCCGCTTCCACAGCGTGGGGTTCGAGAACACCAGCGGCACCTTCGTGGCCTCGTCGTACATCATGAAGTTCTTCTGGCGCTGGCCGCCGTGGGCCAGCCCCATCTCGCCGTGGTCGGCGGTGCGCACCACCACGGAGTCCTTCAGCAGCGTGCTGGCCCCGTTCTGGGTGGCCACCGAACCCAGCGCGGCGAGGGTGTCCACCAGGTACTGGTCGGACGCCCTCATGAGGTTGCCGTAGAAGTTCAGGTAGTTGCGCTTCTGCTGGTCGTTGCGCAACCTGCCGAGGCCGTTCGACAGCTTGAGGAACGCCCGCTGCGCGGTGGGCTTGGTCGAGAGGTCCTCGGTGGCCGTGGCCGGCAGGCCGATGTCGCCCTTCAGCCACAGCGGCGAGTACCCCGCCTGCGCGTACTTCGAGGGATACGCCAGTACGTCGTGCGGGTTCACCAGCGAGATCACCAGGAAGAACGGCTGCATGGTGGCCGCGACCTGGGTGATGAACTGCAGCACGCCCTCCGAGGAGTCCTCGTAGCCCCCCACCGATGCCATGAAGCGGGCGTCGTTGTTGGCCAGGCCGCCGCCCATCTCGGGGATGTCCTGGTTGGCGCCGGCGTCCTGCGGATTCCAGCGCGACCAGCCGTAGGCGGCCAGGTCCTGGGGGGTCCACACGAAGTCGGCGGCGGCCGGCTTGCTGCAGTGCCACTTGCCCTTGTAGACCACGTTGTAGCCCGCGGCCGCGGCCACGGTGGCCAGGTTGGTCATCGATCCCGGCTTGGGAAGCTCCACCTGCGGGTACTGCGGCGACGGCATGTCGTTCTCGAGCGTGTACTTCACGCCGTGCTGGGCAGGCAGGTAGCCGCTCATGAACGTGCTGCGGGCCGGTGAGCACATGCACGCGTTGGTGAAGGCGTTCTCGAAGGTCAGCCCGTAGCGCTGCAGCCGGCTGAGCCCGGGCAGGTTCTGCTGCGACCACCCGTCCGGGAAGTGCTGGATGTGCCGCTCCTGGTCGGTGATGAACAGGATCATGTTCATCGGCCGCAGCGACGACGGTGCGGCGGCCGATGCCACGCTGGTGGCCACCTTGCCTGCACTCGTGGCCGCGGCCACCGTGCCGGCCGCCACGGCGCTCTTCTTCAGGAAATCCCTGCGGGTCGACATCTGCGTGTCCTCTCGGCGGGTATCGCCAGTAACCCAACCAGATGCGGGCGGGGCTAGCCGATCAGGCCCTTGTGCATGGCCGACCGGGCGGCCTCGGTGCGGTTGCGGGCACCCAGCTTGCGGAACACGTTCGCCAGGTGGAACTTCACGGTCTGCTCGGTCACGAACAGGCGCTCGCCGATCTCCTTGTTCGAGAAGCCGTCGGCCACCAGCGCCAGCACCTCGAGCTCGCGCGGGCTCAGCGCCTCGCGCATGCCCCGGTCCGATCCATCCGCCGTCGATGGCGCCACCATGCCGCCCGCCATGACATGGCGGATCACCGACGGCAGGTCGCGGGGCTCGGTGCGCTTGTCCAGGTATCCGTGCACGCCCATCTCCTGCAGGTGCTGTACGCGCTGGCCGTCCCATACGCGCGAGAGCACGATGACCGTCATGTCGGGGTAGCGCGAGAGCACCTCCGACACCGCCGAGAGCCCATCGCCGGCGCGCATCCACGGCTCGATCAGCACGACATCCGCGGGCTTTCCCTCGAGCGCCTCGAGCAGGTCGTGTCCATTCCCGGCGTTCACCACCACCTCGAGGTCCGGGTCGTCAGCCAGGGCGGTTTCCAGCCCCAGGCGGAACGTCGGGTACTCATCGGCGATCGCAACCTTCAGTGCCGCCATCACCCACCCCCCTTGCCGGTTGGCCACACGGTCGCACACATGATGGCCTGCCCGACCCCCCCGAAAGGATGGCCGGGTCCGCTCGTACAGTGGCTTCGTGCTCGGCATCCTCATCGCCCTCGCATCGGCGGCCATCTCGGGCTGGGCGTCGGTGGCCCAGCAGCGCGTGGCGTCCACCGTGCCCGTGGATGAGGGCGGCACAATCCATCTGCTGTCACGCCTGCTGCGCCACCCCCTCTGGCTCATCGCATTCGCCGCGAACATGGTGGGGTTCGCCACCCACGCCTGGGCGCTCGACCTGGGGCAGCTGCTCACGGTCGAGCCCGTTCTCTCGACCGCCCTCCTCTTCGCGCTGGCCATCGGCACGTGGTGGTCGCATGAACGGCTGCCGACGTCCGTCTGGACCGCGGCGGCCTTCCTCGTCGGGGGGGTGGCCCTGTTCCTGCTGGCGGGTGATCCCAGCTCGACCAACGTCGACGCATCGCCTCTCCGGTGGTTCGTGGCCGGCCTGGTGGTGGTGCCCGTCGCGATCGGGCTGGCCTGGTTCGCGTACCGGCGCACCGGCCCGTCGCGGGCCATCGCCTTCGGGGTCACGGCCGGCCTGCTGTTCGGCGTGCAGTCGTCACTGACCAAGGCGGTCACCATCGACCTCGGGGGCGGCGCCATCGAGCAACTCGCCAACTGGAAGCTCTATGCGGTCCTGTTGTTCGGAGTGGCCGGATTCCTCATGCAGCAGACGGCGTTCCAGGCCGGGTCGATCACCCTGTCGCTGCCCGCCACCGTGGTGCTGCCCCCCATCACGGCGTCGGTGATCGCCCTCACGGTGCTCGGGGGAAGCCTCGACATCAGCGGCCTGCGCGGGCTCTGGATAGGCCTGGCCGTCGTGGGCATGGTCGGCGGCCTCGTGGCCATCGCCCGGATCGAGGCCACGCGGCTGGCCAACGGCTGATCGGTAACACGGACTCCCCCGGGGCGGGGGCGGCGCTAGGGTCGGCCCGTGGGACCCACCGCCACGCTCGCGCGCCGTCTCGGCACCCGGGACGCCGTGCTGATCGGCCTCGGGTCGATGGTCGGGGCCGGCATCTTCACGGCCGTCGGGCCGGCTGCCGCCGCAGCCGGCGCCTGGCTGCTGCTGGGGCTCGCCCTGGCCGCGCTCGTCGCGCTGTGCAACGCGATGTCATCGGCGTGGCTTGCCGCGCGGTATCCGGAGTCGGGCGGCACATACGTATACGGCCGCCGCCGACTGGGACCCGCGTGGGGCTTCATGGCCGGCTGGGCGTTCGTGGTGGGCAAGACCGCCAGCTGCGCGGCGATGGCCTTCACCATCGGTGCCTACCTCTGGCCGTCGCACGCGAGGGCGCTGGCAGTTGCCGCGGTGGTGGTGCTGGTCGCCCTGAACTGCACGGGCATCGAACGCACGGCCGCCGCCACGCGGGTGCTGCTGGCCATCACCCTGTTCGCCCTGGCGGTCACGGTGGCGGCACTGCTGCTGAGCGACGCGCCGATCACCAGTGCCAGCGCTGCCGGCGGGGGATCGGCCACCGGCGTGCTCCAGGCGGCAGCATTCTTCTTCTTCGCCTTCGCCGGATACGCACGCATCGCAACCCTGGGCGAGGAGGTGCGCGACCCGGAGCGCACGATCCCGCGCGCCATCCCCATGGCCCTCGGCCTGGCTCTTGCCCTCTACGCCGTGGTCACGGCCAGCGCCCTGTGGGCAGTGGGCGCAGACGCCCTGGCGTCGTCGCAGGCTCCGCTGGCAACGGCCGTGGAGGACGGCTCGCTGTCCGGCCTCGCCCCCATCGTGCGGGCTGGCGCAGCGGTTGCATCGGTGGGCGTTCTGCTCGCGCTCATCGCGGGCATAAGCCGCACGGGCCTCGCCATGGCGCGGGGTGGTGATGCGCCATCGTGGCTCGCCGCCGTGCACCCCCGCTTCCGCACCCCCTACCGGGCCGAGATCGCCGTGGGGGTGCTGGTGGTGGTGCTCATCGCGTTCGGCGACCTGCGTGGGGCGATCGGCTTCAGCTCATTCACGATCCTGGGCTACTACGCCATCGCCAATGCGTCCGCCCTCACGTTGCCGCGCGGGCATGCCCGGGGGTCGCGCCTGCTGCCTGCGGCCGGCATCGCGGGGTGCATCGCCCTCGCCGCATGCCTGCCGGCCGCCACGGTGCTGCAAGGCGCCATCGTGCTCGGGGCGGGCGCGCTGCTGGCGGCCGTCCGGCATGTCGCCCGGGACTGACTCGTTCCCCGGAAGCACGGGGCGATCCTGCCCCGTGTGACACCCGCGTTTCGCCGCTGCGACGCCTGCCCCATGGCACTGCCCGGGACCGGTAGCAATCCACGTGCATGGTCGTCCCCGGATCACGTGTCATCGACCCACTGCTTTCCGCGCAGGCGTCCGGAGGTGATTCCCGCATCTCGCGTGATCCGACCCGCTGGCTGCCGCCCCGCAGGCCCTGGCACGTGAGGGGTCGTCGCCCCTGGCTGCCGCGCCGCTCGCTCGCCCGCCCGCGCGGGCTTCGCGCGGTGATGCGCTAGGGCTTGCGGGCGATGGCGTAGAGCTTGTTGAAGTCGTAGGACCACCCGCGCGGCCCCGAGCGCTCGCGCATCTTCGCCTCGACCTTCGCGAGCCATTCGGCCACCTCGGGCTGGGATGGGTCGCCGATGATGTGCCCGGCCACCACGCGCATGCGCTCCATGTACTCCTCCACCGGCACGTGGCGCACGCGGCGCTCCATCCAGATGTCCACCGGATCAAGGCCGGCCTGCACCAGGTAGCCCTCCATCTCGGGGATGTCGCGCAGGTTGCCGTCGAAGGCGCCCAGCCACTGGTAGTTGATGGGCTCCACGTCGGCGATGACGTCGCGGTACGCCTGCTCGCCGCCCTTGCCCGAGCACAGGATGGCGATGACCCCGCCGGGTCGCATGGCGCGGGCCATGGCGGCGGCGGCATCCCACCGGTGCTGGAACCAGTGGTAGGCCATCGAGCACACCACCAGGTCGAACGACGCCGGCTGCACGGGCATGTCCTCGACCCCCGCCTGCACCAGCGATACCTGCACGCCCTCTATGCCGCCGAGCTTGGCCTCGAATTGCTCGAGCATGCCCTCCGATGGGTCGACCCCCGTCACGCGGGCCGGCGCGAAGCGGTCGATCACGGCCTGGGTAGCCCATCCGCTGCCGCACCCCACGTCGAGCACGTCGTCGTAGCGGCCGGGGGGTATCGACAGCACCAGGCGCTGGGCGCCCTCGAGGTTGTAGCGAACCGCGCCGTCGTAGTCGGACGCGGTCTCGCTGAAGCCACCTGCGATGGTGTCACGGCGTTGTGTGGACATGACGGGGATTCTCCCCCAGGCCTGATCAGCCCGCCCGTGGGCGCCGCGCGTCGAGCGGTGCCAGCCGCTGGTCGAGCGCCGGCCTGAGGCGCTCGTACTGCGCGGGCAGGCACAGCGACTCGCCCAGGCGGTCGGCGGGCTCGTCCACCGCGAACCCGGGGGATGTGGTGGCGATCTCGAAGAGAATCCCCTGCACCGGCCGGAAGTAGATGGCGTCGAAGTAATCGCGGTCGATCACCGGGGTCACGTACTCACCCGCCATGTGCACGCGCTGGCGCCACGCCAGGTGGTCCTCGTCACGGGAGTGCCACGCGATGTGGTGCACCGTGCCTGCGCCCGGCCGGCCCTGGCCGGGTGAAGGGTCGTACCCCCAC
>CAMCDF010000018.1 GCA_945873475.1 Bifidobacterium breve
CCTCGGGTATTCGAATGAGCGCATCGCCCGGGAGCGGGGCACGAGTGTGCGCGCCGTGGAGCAGTTGATCCACCGCACGTATGCCCGCCTGGATCTGCAGGGTGACTCCGACGCCAATGCGCGGGTGCAGGCGGTGCGCGCATACGCGGCGGCGTTCGGCATGCCCACCGGGGAATGAGCGCCTACCGCCGCATCGGCGGCCCCAATGCGATCACCGTATGGAGCTACTCGCTGTCGCTGGTGGTGCTGCTGGTGGTCACCACGATCCCCAGCGAACGCGATCAGTTCATCGGCTCGCTCGGGCAGCGGCTGCTGCTGGCGACGGTGGGCACATCTGCCGGCTTCGTGGTGCTCGCGCTTGCGTGGCTCACCGTGCTGCGGCCAGGGGCGCGCGCAAGCCGGCCGCTGACGGCCCTTGGCGTGTTCGGCGTCGCCGGAGCCGTCCAGGGCATCACGATCGTGTTCCTCAGGCAGGAAGTTGGCCTTCCCCCGGTGGGGTCGGTGACCCTGGTCGTCACCCGGGCCATCGCCGGCGTCGTGTGGCTGGCCTTCATCGCGATCGTGGTGGACCAGCTGCGGCTTCACGAGCGACGGGTTGCTGAGCTGCAGGCCCGCATCGGCGAGATGGAGGACGCCCGCGTGCGCGAGCAGCACGACCTGGGCGGTGAGGTCGAACGACTGCGCGCCGAGACGCTCGCCCCCGTGAGGCGCGCCCTCGACCAGATCGCGTCCCGCCTCGCGATGATGGACGGTGGCGGACGCGCGGAGGAGCAGGCCGAAGCGCTGCGGCTTCTGGTGAACGATCAGGTGCGGCCGCTGTCGCATGCGCTGCTCGGGGAAATGCCCACCGATCTCGACGTGCAGACGGCCGCGAGCCTGCCCACCCGGCGGGAGCGCCTGGGCACCGTACTCCGGCTCTCCGTCACGGCCATGGCCTCGCCCGCGTTGCTTGCGATCGCCCTTCCCATGACGCTCATCCTGCTGTTCGCGGTACAGGAGATCGGCCCGGTCTTCCTGGTCGTGGCGTCGGTCAGTTACCTGGTGGTGGTGGGTGGCCTCTTCCTGCTCGCGCGCCGCATGCTCGACCCGCTGCTCCCGCGCATGCGCACCGCCGCGGCCCTCGCGGTGGTGCTCGTGGCGTACGAGTTGCTGGCGGTGGCCGCCGTGGTGAACGGGTGGGCGTGGGGCGGGCTGTCGGAGATCGGCCGGTGGGTGGAGTGGCCCGCCCTCATCACGCTTCCGCTGGTGTGGTTGGCGCTGTCGACGGTGAGGGCCAGCGAGCGTCAGGGGGAGGCCGTGGAAGAGCAGCTCGAGGACGTGCTCGATCAGTTGACGGTGGTGAGTGCCCGGCGACGGCAGCGGGTTCGCCACGAGCGTCAGGTGCTGGGGCGGCTGCTGCACGGCAGTACCCAGGCCGGCCTGCTGTCGATTGCCTCGCGCCTGGAGCAGTCGGCCGACGACGAGGACCCCGGGCCGGCGATCGAAGCCGCTGCCACCGAGCTGCAGTCGCTGCGGCAGCGCCTGATGGGGCCGGCCGGCGAGACGTGGGAGGTGTCCCAGGCGCTGGACGACCTGGTGACGCTCTGGTCGGGGGTCGTGGATGTGGACCTGCAGGTGGCGCACGAGGTGCTGGCGCTGCTGGATCGCGCACCCGCCACGCGCAGCTCCGTTCTGGATGTCGTGGCGGAGGGCCTGACCAACGCGGTTCGCCATGGGCGCGCACGCAGCGTGGTGATCCGCATCGCGGTGGAGTCGTCCGGGCTCGTGTCGATCGTCGTGAGCGATGACGGTCGTGGGGCGCCGTCGGTGGTTCCGGGCATGGGCAGCGAGATGCTCGACGAGGTGGCGCACGACTGGCACCTGAGCGTGACGCCGGCGGGGTCGGTGCTCACGGCATCGGTCGTGGTCGACCCCTCGGTGGCCGTGGCGTGACGGGAGCGGCGGGCGACTAGCGCCGGCCGCGCGCGAAGTTCTGCGCGGCGGGCACCACCTGCCGTATGCGGGCGTCGGCCGGCTGCTCCAGGGGCACGGGCTCGCGCGCGGGCAGGCGGGCGGGCTGGATGTCGCGGGCGATCACGTTCACCACGCGATCACGGCGCTCGAGGCGGCCGGTGACCACCAGCAGGGGGTCGGCGCGCACCACGGCGCGGTGGCTCTCGTAGAGGCCGGGCTGCACGATGACGTTGACGGGCCCGGTTTCGTCCTCGAGCAGCAGGAACACGATGCCACCGGCGGTGGCCGGGCGCTGGCGGGCCACCACCATGCCCGCCACCGTCACGGTGGCGCCATGGCGCGCCGTGCGCAGGGCGTCTGAGGTCAGCGTGCCGGTGGGCAGCGCCGGGCGCACGAGGGTCATCAGATGCCAGCCGGTGGACACCCCGGTGGCCTCGTATTCGGCGATGACCCGGTCGATGCGGTCGGGAGCCGGCAGCAGCGGCGCGTCGGCCGGGTCGATGGGCAGGGGCAGCTGCTCGCCCGCGCCACCGCCCACGCGGCGGGGGCGTGCGATGGTGGCTGCCTGCCAGAGGATCTCCCGCTCGGGCACGCCGAAGGGGTCGAGCGTGCCGGCCCGGGCCATCATCGCCACCTGCTCCGGCCTGATGCCGGTACGGGACATCAGGTCGGCCAGGCCCTCGAAGTGGCCTCCTGACTGCCGCTCGGCCACCACGCGCGCGGCGGCGTCGGCCCCCAGGCCGCGCACCATGCCCAGGCCCAGGCGCACGGCGCCATCCTCCACCGTGCAGGGCACATCGGACGTCCTGATGCATGTGCGCAGGGTGCGCACGCCCCGCCTGCCGGCGTCGCGCACCAGGCTTGCCGGGGGGTAGAAGCCCATGGGCTGGGCGTTGATGAGCGCCGCGAGGAACTCCGCGGGGTGGTGCCTGCGCAGCCATGCGCTCTGGTAGGCCAGCACGGCGAACGCAGCCGAGTGCGCCTTGGGGAAACCGAAGTTCGAGAACCCGATGAGCTTGGTGAACACCGTGCGGGTGACGTCATCGGGCACGCCGCGCTCGCGGGCTCCCTGCAGGAACCTCTGCCACATGCGCAGCATGGCGTCGCGGCTGCGCTTGCGGCTCATGGCGCGGCGCAGGTCCTCGGCCTCGCCGGCGCTGAACCCCGCCAGCGCCATCGATACCTCCAGCACCTGCTCCTGGAACACCACCACGCCCAGGGTCTCCTCGAGGGCGGGCTCGAGCAGCGGGTGGTCGTAGGGGGGCCGGAACGCCGGGTCGCGGCGCCGGGCCCGGCGGTGGCGCACGTAGGGGTGCACTGCGCCGCCGCTGACCGGACCGGGCCGTATCAGCGCCACCTGCACCGTGAGGTCGTCGAGATTCTCGGGGCGGGTCTGCAGCAGGCTCTGCATCTGGGCACGGCTCTCGATCTGGAACACCCCCACGGTGTCGGCGTCCTGGATCTCGGCGTACACATCGGGGTCGTCGAATCCGATGCGCGAGAGATCTGGTGCGCGGCCGTGCCCGCGGGCGATGAGGTCGAGGCAGTCCTCCACCGCAGACAGCATGCCCAGCCCGAGCAGGTCGATCTTCACGAAGCCGGCGTCAGCGCAGGAGTCCTTGTCCCACTGGCAGATCTGCCGTCCGGCGAATGCCGCGGGCACGACGGGCACCAGCTCCACCAGGGGCGTGGCGCTCACGATCATGCCGCCCGAGTGCTGCGAGAGGTGCCGGGGCAGCCCCGCGGCCTCCTTGGCCAGCATGGCCAGCGCACGCCACCTGCGTGAGGTGAGGCGGTCCTCGCCGCCCGGCATGCGGCGTATCTCGTCCTCCACTGCCTCGGCCGACGACCAGCCGTCCGACAATCGGGCGAGGCGCTCGATGTCGGCGGGCGGAAGCGCCAGCGCCGCACCGATCTCGCGGATTGCCATTCGGGCCCGGAAGGTGGGGAAGGCCGCCACGAGGGCGGCGTGCTCGCTGCCGTAGCGGCGCACGACCTCCTCGATGAGGCGCGCACGCACGTCGCGGGGGAAGTCGAGGTCGATGTCGGGCACCGACCGGATGTCGCGGTTGAGGAACCTGCCGAGGAAGAGACCGCTTGCCACCGGGTCGATGTGAGAGAGGCCCGTGAGGTAGCAGACGATCGAGCCCACGGATGATCCGCGTCCGCGACCGGGGGGCAGTGCCCGACGGGCCGACCCCTCGGGGCGCACTTCCAGCGCGACCTCCCGGGCGATCTCGAGGATGTCCCTGTGCAGCAGGAAGAACCCGCTCAGGCCGTGGTAGCGGATGAGCCCGAGTTCCTCGTGCAGCCGCGCCAGGGCATCGTCGCGCTGGGGTCCCTCGGGGTAGCGGCCTCGGGCCTCGTGCCCGCAGATGCGCGCCAGCGCGGAGTCGGCGTCCTCGCCCGGGTGGCCCGCGGCGAAGTCGGGGAAGCGGTATCCCAGGTCGCGGGTGAGGTCAAATTCCAGCTGCTCGGCCAGCCGGAGGGTCTGGGCCACGGCATCGGGGTGATCGTGCAGCCGCTCGGCCATCTCGGAGGGCGTCCTCAGCACCGACTGCCGGTTGCCCCTGCGCACCTCATCGGATGCGTCGAGGGTGAGGCCGTGGCGTATCGCCACCAGGGCGTCCTGCAGGAACGCCCGACGGGGCGAGTGCGCGTGCACGTCGCCGGTGGCCACCGCGGGTACGCCCACATGCGCCGCAAGGGCCTCCAGCCCCCGTGCCAGTGTCCTGTCGCCGCGCAATCCGGGCCGCTGCACCTCCACCCAGGTGCGGTGCGGTCCGAATATCGCCACGAGGTCGCGCAGCGCCTGCTCGGCGTCCCGCCGCCGCCCCGCGGCGAGCGGGGCCGCCACCACCCCGTGGCGCGCACACCCCGACAGGCATGCGAGCCCCTCATGGTGAAGGGCCAGCGCCTCCATGGGCAGCAGGGGATCGCCCGCGCGCCTGTCACGCGAATCGCGCGTGTGCGCATGGGAGATGGTGATGAGCCTGCACAGGTTCGCGTACCCCCGCGCGTCCATCGCCAGCAACGTGACATGCCCGTGACCAACGGTTACGTGCCTGGCACCGGGGTGGGGGGCGGTCGTCACCGTCATCTCGGCGCCCGTGATGGGGCGCACCCCGGCGGCCGCGGCCGCGTGGGCGAACTCCAGGGCGCCGCTCAGGTTGTCGTGGTCGGTGAGCGCCAGGGCCCGGTGGCCCAGTTCGGCGGCGCGCCCGGCCATCTCGGCCGGCAGCGACGCGCCGTCCAGGAAGCTGAAGGCCGAGTGGGCGTGCAACTCGACATAGGGCGGGCTAGCCATGCATGAACCACTCGCCCGAGGTCTCGCGGTAGATCAGCGCCGGACGCCCCGGTTCGAGCACCACGTCGAAGTAGGAGCGATCCACCGGCTCGTCGGTCCACCAGCGGTCCTGCACCCGCCAGGAGTCACGCACGGCCACCACCATCCGTCGCCTGCCATCCAGCATCACGGCATGCGGAGCACCCCCGGGGGAGGAGATCACCCGCACTGGCACCGGGCCGGCTAGGCCTCGTATGGACCGAGTGCCCATCGGCGCTCCGGGAGCCTGCTCCACGGTTCGATCTCCACCAGCCGCAGCACCTGGGCATCGCCCTCCGACGCGCGCACCTGCTCGAGCGCGGCGGATGCCCTGCGCCTGCGCTCGTCGTCGGGCCGTGCCACCAGCGACATCTGGCCGGCGCCCGCCGGGCCCCCGGCGTCGGCCTCGATGGCCAGCCGGGTGACCGGCGCGCCTATGCGGTCGAGGCGCGGGATGCATGCGAGTGCGATGCGCGTGGGGTCTGCCGTGGCCTCACGCAGGGCCACCGCGCTGGTCCACGAGCCGCCGTCCCACGTGCGGGCGCGCAGCACCAGCGCGCGCACCGACCTGCCCCGCGCCGTGGTGCGGTCGCATATGCGTGCGATCAGCATGCGCATGGCGGCCTCCAGTGCCGGAAGCGCCCCCACCGATTCGGGGAAGTCCATGGACTCCTCCATGGGCTCCGGCGGGGTGCGCGGGCTGAGCCGGGCGTCGTCCTCGCCACGCGCCATCAGCCACGCCAGCTCGCCATCCCTCCCCAGGCGGTCGAGCACCGCCGAATGCGGCAGCGCGGCCACCTGCCCGATTGTGCGGAGCCCCAGCGACTGCAGCAGGCTCTGCGATCGTGCCCCGAGCGGAAGCCGCGAGGAGGGGAGGGGGGCCAGGAACGCCGCGACCTCGTCGTCGTGCACCACCACGCCCCCCCGCGCGGCCTCGCACGATGCGAATGGGGTGGGCGCGGCCCCCACGCGGCCATCGCACCCCACGGGCAGGGCCGCGCGCACGCGTCGCATGAGCGCGGGCAGGCCGTCGTGCAGCCGCATGAGGCCGTCGGCCATGAACGACCACATGCCATCGCCGTGGGGCTGAACTGCGGCGCCCAGCCCTTCGAGCCGCTCGGTCACGCGGTCCACGGCCACGCGCACGGCATCCGGATGCGGTGTCACCAGGTCGAGGCCGGGGCAGCGCGCCAGCGCCTCTCCCACGCGCAGGCCGGGCCGCACGCCCTGGTCCCATGCTGCCGTCGTGCACGCCCCGATCACCTGCGCATCGCCGGGTGCCGGGCCCAGGGCGATGGGGTCGTCCCATGCCACCCGTGCCTCGATGACCGCGATGCGCAGGGGGAAGAGCGGGATGAGTGCTGTCACGATCATGCGAACGTATGTTCGCATGATGTGACGACTCACATCAAGTGGCGCGTCCGGTTAGTTCGAGCCCCCGCCCGCGCCCGCGATCTCGTCGGGGCTCACCGCGCCGGTGGGAGCGGTCACGTTCACCGGCGCGTTCCAGTTGCTGAAGGTGATCGCCCCCTTCGTCCCCTGGCTCGTCAACTGCACGGGGTAGGGCTCGCCCACGGTCTGGACTGCCAGCGTTCCCTTGTCGCCGCCGTCCGCAACCGTGACGAACACCACAGGAGTGCCCTCCACGTCGCCGGTGCCCTTCACGGTCGACGTGCCCTCGGGCGCGAGGAACGATGTGAGCAGGGCATCCTTGTCGGAGAACCCGCCCAGGTCAGACAGCAGGTCGTCGTCATCGCCGGGCGACACCTTTATCCACTTGCCGCCGATGGCAGCACTCGCATCGCCCGGGCCGAGGATGGCCTCGGCGCCCGCGAGGTCGATCTTGTAGTACAGGGTGCCGCCGGTCACGCGGATCTCCATCGAGAAGCCGTTGATCGACATGGTGCCCGTGGAGGCGTCTGCTCCCAGCACCAGGTCGAGCGAGGTGCCCTCTTCACCCTCCTCGGCGATCGTGCCCTTCACGGTCACCGACGACGCGGCCTTCGACGCCGCCAGGCTCTTGGAGAGGATCTCCCTGGCCGGGAGCTTCTCGATGCCGTTGGGCGCTTGCGTGGCGGCGTCGGCCGCGGACGCGGCGGTATCCGACGAGCCCGACCCGCATCCGGCGAGCACTCCGCCGCCAGTCAGAAGTGACAGGGAAACCGCTCCGGCGGCGATCCGTCGAATCATCATCGTGCGGTCCATGTCAGTTCCTTCCTGGTGGCGGAGTGCCTGCGCCGGTCGCGGTCTCGTCCTACGGGCCTGTCAGCCCCCCAGCTTCGCGAGCTCGCCGATGTCCACCACGTCGGTGGGCGCGGTCACGCTCACAGGCGCGTTCCAGTCGGTGAAGGTGATCTCGCCCGACCCGTCCGCGCCGTTACCCTTGATCTGCACGGGGTAGGGCTCGCCCACGGTCTGGATGGCCAGCGTGCCCGCGCCCTTGGTGTCCTCGAGGAGCACCACCGGGGTGCCGTTCACCTCACCGGTGCCCTTGACGGTCACCTCGCCATCGGGCGAGAGAATGCCATCGAGGAGGGAGTCCTTCTCGGCGAACGTGCTCAGGCCCGACAGCTCGTCGCTGCCGCTGTCGGCCGGAACCAGCAGCCACTTGTCGCCGAGGAGTTCCGTGACGGCCTTGGCCACCTCGGGGCTGTCGTCCTGGCCGGCGATCTTGGCGAAGTCCTCGCCGCTCAGCTTGAAGTACGACTTGCCGCCGACCACGCGGATCTCCGCCGAGATGCCCTGCGCCTTGATGGTTCCGTCCGCGGCGTCTGTTCCGAGCACCAGGTCGAGCGAGACCTCCTGGCCCTCCTGCGTGATGGAGCCGCTCACGGTGACTGACGAAGCGGCCTTCGTCGCGGCCAGGCTCTTGTCGAGGATCTCCTGTGCCGAGAGCTTCTCGATGCCGTTGGCGGGAAGGGTCGAGGTGTCGGCCGCGGCAGTGGATGCGGCGGTGTCCGACGAGCTCGATCCGCAGCCGGCAAGTACTCCACCGCCGGCCAGCAGGGACAGGGCAACCGCTCCCGCGGCGATCCTGCGCGTAATCGTGCGTTCCATTTTCGTGACGATCCCTTCGTGTTGTCTATGAACGGTGATCGGCGATCATCGTGCGCTGTTCACTTACATCATGGGCAACATCATCGCGCTCAACTGGCTGATGTCCACGACGTCGGTGGGTGCGGTCACGCTCACCGGTGCGTTCCAGTCGCTGAAGGTGATCTCGCCCGCTGACTCCGCGCCGTCACCCTTGATCTGCACGGGGTAGGGCTCGCCCACGGTCTGGATTGCCAGCGTGCCCTCGCCCGTGGCGCCCTCGAGGAATACCACCGGGGTGCCGTTCGCATCGCCGGTGCCCTTGACGCTCGCCCCGCCATCGGGCGTGAGCATGGCCTCCAGGAAGCCGTCCTTCTGGAACAGCTCACCGAAGGTCGCCAGCACCGTCCCCAGCAGGCCACCGGCATCATCAAGCGATTCCGGGTCTGCCGGCAGTAGCAACCATTTGTCGCCGACCTGGCTGGCGATCTTCTCGCCCGCAGCCCTGCCCTCGGCGCCCCCGCTGCCCAGCAGCGTGGCCCAGCCATCGCCGGGCGCCTTGAAGTACGACTTGCCATCCACGATCACGATGCTGAGCTCCGCGCCGTTCGTGGTGAAGGTTCCCTCGCTGGCGTCCGCTCCCAGCACCAGGTCGAACGAGGTCTCCTCGCCTCCCTCGGTGATCGTGCCCGTCGCGGTGACCGACGATGCGGCCTTCGCCGCGGCCTGGCTCTTCGTGAGGATCTCCTTGGCCGGGAGCTTCTCGACGCCGTTGGGAGGTTGCGCCGCGGCGTCGGATGCCGCAGTGGATGCCGCGGTGTCCGACGAGCTCGATCCGCAGCCGGCCAGTACTGCTCCGCCGGTGACCAGGGCAAACGCTGCTGCCGCTGCTGCGGCCCTGCGCTTCATCGAACGTTCCATGTGAATTCCTTCGTTACGGGAAGTGGGGGAGCGAAGGGCGGGTCAGGCCCGGGGATTGCCCCAGTGGTCGTCGTGAACCAGCGTACGCCACGGGCGGCGCTTGGCCGCCATCGCGGGCGGAAGCCCCACCGGGAACTCCGTGGGGTACCCCAGCGGGGTGATGACCGGTATCTCGAACTCGGCCGGGATGTCCAGCAGGGCGCGGAAGTCATCCTCTGCGTACCAGTGGAACACCGTCGGCACCGTGCCGAGGCCGCGGGCGCGGGCGGCCACGAACAGGTTCTCCATGGCGAAGCCCACCGACACCAGGTCGGCCACGCGCTCCCATTCGGCCTGGTCGTCGGGGAAAGCGTGCCTGGGCACCACCATGCCGACGATCCACACCGGCACGTGCCGGTAGTTGCCCAGCACCTGCTCGGCATACCCGCGCGCCCACTCGGCGTGCTCGTCGGGGCTCACGTCCGGCCCGGCGGGCCTCACGGTCTCGAAGTACTTCGCACCGCCCCGGATGACGATCTCGGCCACGGCGTTGCGCAGTTCCTGATCGCGCACCACGATGAAGCTCCAGGCCTGCGCCATGCCACCGGTCGGGGCGAGCAGCGCGAGCCGCAGGATGGCGTCGATGTCCTTGTCGCTCACCGGCTGGTCGGTGTACGAGCGAACGCTGCGCCTCAGGCGGATTGCCTCATCGGCATCCATGGCGACCTCCTGTCGACCGGGAGCCCATCGCCCCCGACCCCGGGAATATGTCAGGCGGTGGCGACGGCCGCGGGGCGTGCTGCAGGGGCCAGCGCCTTGCGGATGCGGTCCTGCAGGCGCTGCTCGAGCGTGGCCCTGGCGACCTCGGGGCCGGCATCGGTCACCTTGCACCAGAGCTTGAGGGGCTTCGATCGCAGGCCGAGGCCCTGCCCGAGGCCTGCGACCACCTCGGAATCGAGACCCCGGTGGGCGCCCTTCGGAATCTCCAGCGTGACCTTGTCGCCACCGTCGAGCCCGGTCCACGTGGCCTTGCGCAGCAGGTGGGCCACGATTGCCCCATCGGCGTCCGCCGACCCGCGCTTGGTGCGGGTGGTCCCGCCCTTCGACCCTCTGCCCCCGACCACGGGCTCGAGGCCCGCGGCATCGGGGTCGGCGCGATCGGCCTCGATCTTCGCCTTGGCCTCGTCGACCGTGACGTCCTGCTCAGAGCCGCGCGGACGCTTCCAGATGACGTACCCGCAGCCCCGGTTGCGCGGGCTCTTCCACGAGTTGCAGCCGTAGGTCTTGGGGCGCTCCACGATGGTGCCGCCGCAGCCCGGCACCGGGCACTCGGCAACCGGCTCGCGCGGGGGCGTGGCGTTGGTCTCGCCGCGCGCCACCATGCGACGGGCCTCCTCGATCGACACCTCGTCGCGGCGCCCGCGCACGCGCTTCCAGATGACGTATCCGCAGCCGGTCTCGGTCTTGCTCTTCCACGACGTGCAGCCGTACGAGCGCCCGCGCTCCACGATCTCGCCGTCGCAGCCATCGGTGGGGCAGGGGCCCAGCACCTCGCGCTCGGCCTGCAGGTCGCTCGACTGCAGCCCCTTGGCGATGTAGTCCTTCGCCTCGTCCAGCGTGATGACCCGGTTGTCCATCTGCTTCCACAGGGTGTACCCGCAGCCCGGGTCGTCCTTGCCGTGGTAGCTGTCGCACGAGTAGCTCTTGCGCTGCTCCACGATGTTGCCCGTGCACTTGGTGCCGTCGGGCAGGTTGAGCGGGCAGGGGGCGATGACCGTGCGCTCCACGCGCAGGTCGTCGCGGCTCTTGTCGGCGAACCACTCCACCACCTGGCGGGTGAAGTCCTTGATCTCGCGCTCGAACTCGCCGCGGGCCTCGTCGCCGGCCTGTATCTCATTGAGCTTCTGCTCCCAGCGACCCGTCAGCTCGGGGCTGGTGAGCAGGTGGTCGCCCAGCATCGTGATGAGGCCGATCGCCTTGTCGGTGGCCCGCAGCTGCTTGCCCTCGCGCTCCACGTACTCGCGGTCGATCAGGCTCTCGATGATGTTGGCGCGGGTGGCCGGCGTGCCGAGGCCGGCGTCCTTCATGGCCTCGGCGGCCTCGTCGTCGTCCACCAGCTTGCCGGCGGTCTCCATGGCCTTCAGCAGGCTGCCCTCGTTGAAGCGTGCGGGCGGCTTGGTGCTCTTGGCCTGGACGTCGGTGCTGGCGCAGGTGAGGCGCTGGCCCACGGTCACCGACGGCAGCGTGCGGTCCCGGGGCTCCTCTTCGCCGTCCTCGTTCTGCGCGGCGGCCTCGCGGGCGGCCTGCTTCTCCACGCGGTGCCGGCGCATGGCGTCCACCGCATACCAGCCAGGCTCGATGATGACCGTGCCGCTGCTGCGGAAGGTGTGCTCGGCCACGGCCGTGATGATCGTGGTGTCCTCGAGCTTCGCCGGCGGCAGGAACACGGCCAGGAACCGCCGCGCGGCCATGTCGTAGATGCGCCGGGCGTCGCTGGACAGCCGCGACAGGTCGTGGTCGCCGTCGGTGGGGATGATGGCGTGGTGGTCCGTCACCTTGGCGTCGTTCACCACGCGACCCAGCGGCAGCGTGTCGAGCGCGAGCACGGCACGGGCGGCGTCGGCGTACTGGGGGTCGGCCGATCCCACCCGCGACACCACGCCCTTGAGCGTGCCCACCATGTCGCCGCTGAGGTACCGGCTGCTGGTACGCGGATACGTGAGCACCTTGTGCTCGTCGTAGCAGCTCTGCGCAGCGGCCAGAGTGCGCGACGCGCTGAACCCATAGCGCTGGTTGGCGTCGCGCTGCAGGGCGGTGAGGTCGTACAGCAGCTGCGGGGCCTCGGTGCGCTGCTTGGCCTCCACCGACTTCACCACGCCCTCGGCGCCTGATACGGCCGACGAGATTGCCTCGGCGGCCGGGCCGACCGCGATGCGGTCCTTGAAGGTCTTGCCGTCGTCCACGAACAGGATGTCGCGGTGGGATCCCTCGACGTCGTTCCAGGTGCCCGGCAGGGGCTGGTCGGCCCCGGTGAACATGGCCTCGATCTGCCAGTAGTCCCTGGGCTCGAATGCCTGGATCTCGAGGTCGCGCCGCACGATCATCGCCAGGGTGGGCGTCTGCACGCGCCCCAGCGAGAGCACGCGGCGAATGGATCCGGCGCGGGTGGTGGCGGCACGGGTGCCGTTCATGCCCACCAGCCAGTCGGCCTCGCTGCGCGCACGGGCGGCGTCCTCGAGGGGGCGCATGTCGCTGTCGGGCCGCAGGCTGGTGAAGGCGTCCTGAATCGCCGCCTTGGTCATCGACGAGAACCAGGCGCGCTCCACGGGCTTGGCGCGGGCCTTCTCGGACGCACTCTGCAGGATGAGCTTGAAGATGAGCTCGCCCTCGCGCCCGGCGTCGCATGCGTTGACGATTCCCATCACATCATCACGGGCCATGAGCTTGTGCAGCGACCCCAGCTGCTTCGCCGCCCGCGAGTCGCGTGCCTGGTAGCGGAACTCCTCGGGGATGATGGGGAGGTCCTCGTAGGTCCACTTGCGGAACCGGGGGTCGTACTCGTCGGGGTCCACCTGCTCGAGCAGGTGACCCACCGCATACGAGATGACCCAGTGGTCGCTCTCGTAGGCATCACCCTTCTGCGAGAAGGTCTCGGGCAGGGCCGTGGCGACGTCTCTGGCCACCGACGGCTTCTCGCAGATGATGAGTTTCTTGCTCACGGGGCGGGCACCATAGCACCGGCCCATGCACGGAAATCAAGCGGGTCTGCATCGCCTCGCGCGCGGGCGCGCACGAGGAACCGCCTATCCGAAGAAGGGCTCGGCCAGCGCGTAGTAGGCGGGTGGAACGGTCTTGAGGGTGCCCACCGCCTCGGCCAGCGGCACGTCGGTCACCACGTCGCCGTGCAGCGCGGCCATGCGCCCCCACAGGCCCTCGGCCACCATGTCGGCCGCGCGGGTGCCGAACCGCGTGGCGAGAATGCGGTCGCGCGCCGTGGGCGACCCGCCGCGCTGCACGTGGCCCAGGACAGTGACCCGGGTGTCGTACCCGGTGGCCTCGCGGATGACCACGGCCAGGCGGTCGCCCACGCCCTGCTGCGCCAGCCGCGCATGCCCGAACTCGTCGAGCTCGCCCTGCACGCCCTCGTCGCCCAGGTCGACGCCCTCGCTCACCACCACGATCGAGTAGTCGATGCCGCGGTCGTGGCGACGGCGCACCGACTCGAGCACGCCGTCGATGTCGGGCTTGTTCTCGGGAATCAGGATGTAGTCGGCGCCGCCGGCGAGGCCCGAGTACAGGGCGATCCACCCGGCGTGGCGCCCCATGACCTCCACCACCATCACGCGGTCGTGGCTCTCGGCGGTGGTGTGCAGGCGGTCGATCGCGTCGGTGGCGATCTGCACCGCGGTGTCGAACCCGAAGGTGAAGTCGGTGCCCGAGAGGTCGTTGTCGATCGTCTTGGGCACCCCGACCACGCGCACGCCGTGCTCGGCGTGCAGGCGGCTGGCGGCGCCGAGGGTGTCCTCGCCCCCGATCGCCACGAGGGCATCCAGGCCCAGGCGCTCGAAGCCCGCCAGCGCGGCCTGGGTGGCGTCGTCGTCGCGGAAGGGGTTCGTGCGTGAACTCTTCAGCATGGTGCCGCCGCGGGCGAGGATGCCACTCACGTCGATGCCGGTCAGGGGCATGGCATCGGCCTCCAGCAGCCCCTTCCAGCCGCGCAGGATTCCCAGGTGCTCGTGGCCATGGGCGCGCTGGCCAACCTTCACCACCGCCCGGATGACGGCATTGAGTCCGGGGCAGTCGCCCCCTCCGGTCAGGATTCCCACGCGCATGCACCGACGCTATCGGCGCCGGGTGGGGCTGTGCAACCCGCCGGCGGTGGGTGCGTGCTGTCCCATGTGCCAGCCACGCGGTTCCATCTGGGCCGCTGTTAGGGTGCGCGCATGCCCACCCCTCGGGTATCCACGCGCATTCGCGCCCTTCCCGGTGTCCGCGTCGCGTACGACCTCATGGGTGAGGGCCCCCCGGTGGTGCTCATCCACGGCTGGGCGTGCCGTCGCAGCGACTTCGCGGGGGTCGCCGCCGACCTGGCGCGCGACCACCGGGTGCTGTCCCTCGACCTGCCGTGGCACGGGGAGTCCACCGCCGACAGCCCCCGCTGGACCATGGACGACCTCGGCGCCCTGGTGGACGCCGTGGTGGTCGACGAAGGCCTGCGCGGGGCACCGATGGTGGGGCACTCGATGGGCGTGGCGGTGGCGATCGAGGCCGTGCTGGCCGGCGAGGGAACGCGCGTCATCGGCCTGGACGGGCTCACCTTCATGCACATGTACCCGCGCCAGCCGGCCGATCGGCGTGAGGCCACCCTCGCGCCGTACCGCGACGACTTCACGTCTGCGGTGCACGCGCTGTGCCAGCGGGCCAGTGCCGCCGACACCGATCCCGTGCTGACGGCGGAGATCGCCGGACGCATGGCCGAGATGGATCCCGACGCCGGCGTGCGCATGCTCGGGGCGCTCCTCGACTGGGACATGGATGCGGCGCTGGGGCGCGCTGACGCGCTGGGGCTGCACGTCACCGCGCTCGCCGCCGGGGCCATGCTTGCCCCGGAGGTGGTGCAGGCCTATGGCCAGCGCTTCGAGATCATCCCGGTCGACCTCGGCGGTCACTTCTACCTGCTCGAGCGCCCGGCCGAGACCGCCGCGCTCATCCGCGAGGCCCTCGCCACGGGCGGATAGCCGCCGGGCCGACGGGGCCCGGCACCTAGGCGTCCGGATCCCGCCCCGGTGTGATGTCCTCGAAGCGGTTGATCGAGCGCAGGCCGGGGAAGAACAGCGCCCACGCCCCGGCGGCGGCTATCGACAGCGCGCCGCCCACCACGATCGCGCCCACCGTTCCGATGAACTGCGCGAGCACCCCGCTCTCGAAGGCGCCCAGTTCGTTGGATGCCCCCACGAACACGCGCTCCACCGCGATGACGCGCCCGCGCAACTGGGGAGGTGTGAGCAGCGGGGCCAGGGTGGACCGTATGTACACGCTCACCATGTCGCTGCCCGAGAGCAGCAGCAGCACCACGAACGTGAGCCAATAGCTGGTTGACAGCCCCAGGACGATCGTGAAGGCGCCGAAGCCGGCCACCGCGAAGAGCAGTACGGGCCCCACGCGCCGCCGTATGGGTCTCGCGGCCAGCACCAGGCCCACGGCCACGGCGCCGATGCCCGGCGCGGCGCGCAGTACGCCGTAGCCCACGGCGCCCACGCCCAGGATGTCGCTGGCGATGATGGGAAGCAGCGCCGTGGCGCCCCCGAACAGCACCGCCACCAGGTCGAGGCTGATGGCCCCCAGAAGCGCCGGGGTGCGGCGGATGAGCCGCAGGCCGGCCGTGGCGTCGCGCATGGTCGGGGGGCCCGACACCGATGCCCTGTGCTCGGTGCCCACCCGTCGCGTGACCCCCAGCACCAGCGCGACGGCCGCCACCTCGAGCAGCAGGGCCAGCAGGTAAGGGGGCACGTTGCCCCACGCCTGCAGCAGGCCCCCGATGAAGGGCCCGAAGATGAGCGCCCCCTGCCAGGTGGACGACGACAGCGCCATGGTTCGCGGCAGGTCACCTGCACTCACGGCCGCGGCCAGCATGGGCGAGAAGGCCGCGCTCGAGAACGACCTGCCCACCCCCAGGCCGGCGGCCAGGAAGTACAGGGGCAGGGCGGAGCTGTCGCCGGCCGCGGCGTCCAGCGCCAGGCCCACTGCCATGAGGACCACGATGCCCATGCCTAACGCCGTCACCAGGCGGCGGTCGAGCCTGTCGGCCATCTGCCCGGCGGGCAGGGCGAAGATGAGCGCCGGCAGGAACTCCGCCAGTCCGATGAGGCCGAGGGTGAGTGGGCTGCCCGTGCGTTCGTATGCCTGCCATCCCAGGGCGGCGGCCACCACCCCGAACGTGAGGGTGCTGAGCAGCTGCGCGCCCAGCAGGCGCGACACGTCGCGATTGCGCAGGAGGGTGCGGGCGTTCACCCCCGCAGGGTGTCAGAACGACGAAGGGCCGCCTGATGGGCGACCCTTCGCGTGGAGTAGCGCATACGGGATTTGAACCCGTGTTACCGCCGTGAGAGGGCGGCGTCCTAGGCCCCTAGACGAATGCGCCACGTGAGCCCTGCGGGGTACTGCATGTGCACTGCGTGCGGGCATTATTGCGAATGCCACGCCGGTCGTGAAGTGACTGGGGGAGGAGGACTCGAACCCCCGCTCCTGGGACCAGAACCCAGTGTCCTACCAGCTAGACGATCCCCCACCGCCTCACGGCCGCCGGGGAAGGTAGCAAGGATCAGTCGCCTGCCGCCATGAGCTCGGCCAGCCCCTCGCCCAGCGCCTTGAGGCCGCGGGGCACGTCGGTCTTGTCCAGGTCGACCTGGATGATGTACGCCGTGTCGCGGTCCTTGCGCGCCCTCGCCAGCGCCTCGTCGAGCTGACCGGGCGTGAACACCTGAAGGCCGATCGCGCCGACCACCTGACCCACCGCCGCGTAGTCCCACTGGGCGATGTCGTTGAACTCGCCGTCGTGGATGCTGCGCTCGGCGCCGTAGCCGTGGTTGTCGAGCACCAGCACGATGGGCGAGATTCCCTCGCGGATGGCCGTGGAGAGGTCGAAGCCGGTCATCTGGAACGAGCCGTCACCAATCAGCACGATGGGGCGGCCCTTGCCCCGCGCGAGCGTCGCGCCGTACGCGGCCGGCACCGCGAAGCCCATGCCCACGTAGAGGCGGGCGATATGGAACTGGCCGTTGCGGTTGAGCTGGCTGTCCATCGACAGGTGCGCGCCCACGCCCACGTCGCACAGCACGATGTCCGACTTCTCGATGAACCGCTGCAGGCGGTCGGCCACCACGCCGGTGGTGATGCGCGGTGCGTCCGTGATCTCCTCGGCCCATGAGTAGGGCAGGTTCTTCGGCACCTTGTGGGACTTGAACTCATCGATGCGGCGCTCGATCACGTGCGCGATCGCCCCGAGGTTCACGCCCTCGTAGCGCCGGTGCCCCACGCTCACGGCGTCGGACGCCAGGTGCACCCGGTTCTCCACCGCGATACCGGTCGAGAAGGCGCCGGTCGTGATGTCGTTCACGTTGACGCCGATCTGCACCACCAGGTCGGAATCCTCCACGAACTCCCGCAGCCTGGGCGGGGAGCCCGCACCCACGTACACGCCCAGCACAAGCGGATGCGTGCCGTCCACGGCGCCCTTGCCCATCACCGACTCCACGATCGGCATGCCCGTGGCCTCGGCGAAGCGCAGCAGCCTGTCGCCAAACTGCAGTCGGCGAGCCCCCTGGCCGGCCCAGATGATGGGCCGCTTCGCCTTGTTGATGGTGGCGATCACGTCATCAGCTGCGGCGTTCAGGCGGGCGAGGGGCACGAGCTCGTCCATGGCCCGGGGAATGGGGTGGGGGGCGATGGGCTTCGCCTCGATCATGTCGCGGGGCAGCTCGATGTAGCCCGGCATCATGGTGTCGCGCACGTTGCGCAGCAGCCAGTCGATCTGGTCGTAGGCCTCGTCCGGGTCGTCGAGCAGCACGCAGTGCGGCGCGATCTCCTCCATCATGCGGTACGGCGACTCCATGTCGGCCGACGGCATGTGGTGGATGCGCCGGCTGTCGCGCTCTCCCATGCCCGGCGCGCCGCCAACGACCACCACCGGAACACTCTCGGCGTTCGCGCTGCCCAGGGCCGCCATGGTGGCCAGGGTGCCCACGCCGTATGTGACCGCCACGGCGCCCAGACCCTTCTCGCGCGCGTAGCCGTCGGCCGCGTAGGTGGCGGCCTCCTCGCGGGTGCAGTTGACCATGCGCATGCCCCGCCTGTCGCCGATCACGTGCAGGCCGAGGATGAAATCGCCGGGTACGCCGAAGATGTGGTCCACGCCGTGGCCCTTCAGGGCATCGATGAGGTACTCGCCGATCGAGAGGGACTTCGTGCGGGCCATTCGGGAGACTCCTGTGGGGGCGTTACGGAACCCGGTCAGCCTACGCCTGCGGCCTGCTCCCAGTCCTCATACAGGCCCGCGTACCTGCCACCCGCCCGCATCAGCTGGTCGTGGGACCCCTGCTCGGCGATGCGGCCGTCCTCCACCACCACGATCACGTCGGCGCGGCGGATGGTGGACAGCCGGTGGGCGATGATCACCGCGGTCCGGCCCGTGAGCAGGCGGTCGAGGGCCTCCTCGATGCGCCTCTCCGTCGCGATGTCGATCGACGAGGTGGCCTCGTCGAGGATTATCAGCCGCGGGTCGGGAACAAGGGCGCGGGCGAAGCAGATGAGCTGCCTCTGGCCGGCCGACAGCCTGGCCCCGCGCTCCTGCACGTCGGTCATGATGCCCTCGGGCAGCGCATCCACGAACTCGAGGGCGCCAACGGCGTCGAGCGCCCGGCGCACGTCGTCGTCGGTTGCCAGCGGGTGCGCGAATCGCACGTTCTCGGCGATCGTGCCGCTGAAGAGGTGACCCTCCTGCGGAACGATGCCCATCGCCGATCGCAGGGACTCCTCCCTGACCTCGCGCAGGTCGATGCCGTCGATTCGCACCGCACCCTCGTCGGGGTCGTACAGGCGGGCGATCAGCTTGGCCAGGGTCGACTTTCCGGCGCCGGTGGCGCCCACCAGCGCCACGGTGGACCCCGGCTCGATGTGCAGGTCGACGTCGCGGATCACGTACTCGCGGCCGTACCCGAACGACACGCCGTCGAGGTCGATGCGCCCCGAGACATCGGGCAGGTCCGTGGCCCCCGGGGCGTCGTTGATGCGCGGGTCGGTCTCGAGCACCCCGAAGATCTTCTCCAGCGCCGCCATGGCCGACTGGAAGGTGTTGTACAGCTGCGACAGCTGCTGGATCGGGTCGAAGAACGAGGCCAGGTAGCCGATGAACGCCACCATCACGCCCACGCTCAGGTCCTGGTCGAGCACGCGGTTGCCGCCGTACCAGAGGATCAGCGCGGTGCCCAGGGCCGCCAGCAGCTCCACCCCCGGGAAGTAGACACCGCTCACCGTGACGGTGCGCATGTTGGCGCGGCGGTACTCACGGTTGGCATCGCGGAAGCGCTTGCGGGCCTCCTCCTGGCGGCCATGCGCCTGCACCACGCGCACGCCCGACAGGGTCTCCTGCAGCACCGACAGCACCACGGCCACGCGCTCGCGCGTTGCGCGGTACGCCGTGGTTGCGCGCACGCGGAACCACCACGTGCCGATGGCCAGCAGCGGGAAGATGAGGAAGGCGGC
>CAMCDF010000019.1 GCA_945873475.1 Bifidobacterium breve
TGCCCGCGATACCCCACGGCGAGCCCATGGCACTCGATGCCGGCACTCACGCCGCGTGCTCCGGGTGCGGGCGACGCGATGGCACGAGGCCCTGGGCGATGGCCACGATGAAGAAGATGGCCACGGCCGTGAGCACCACCGACGCACCCGCAGCGAGATCGAAGTGCCACGAGAGCAGCAGGCCGACATAGGTGCTGACGATGCCGATGAGCGCCGCGACGGCCATCATCGATCCCAGCCGCCGTGTGATGAGCGCCGCCGCGCCCGCCGGGGCAAGCAGCATGCCGAATACCAGCAGGGCCCCCACCACCACGAACGACGCCACCACAGTGACGGCGATCATGCCCAGCAGCACCGCCTCGATCAGGCCCACGCGGTAGCCCGCCACCCGCGCCTGATCGGGATCCATGGCCATCAGCAGCATCGGACGGCGCAGCAGCCAGGCAAGCAGCACCACCAGAACCGCCACCGCGGCCTGCCAGGCGATCTGGGTCCATGTGACCCCAAGGACCTCCCCGAAGAGGATGTCGGTGAGGCTGCCGGCGAAGTCGGCGGACCGCGAGATGATCACCACCCCCAGGGCGAGCATGCCGACGAACAGCAGCCCGATGGCGACATCCGACGACAGCCGGGTGCGCCTGCTGATGGCCGCGACGCCGCCCATCATCACCGCCGCGCCCGCCAATGCGCCGATCACCGTCGGGATTCCCATGAGGAGCGCGGCGGCGATGCCCGGCAGCACGCCGTGCGCCAGGGCATCCCCGAGGAACGCCATGCCCCGGAGCACCGTGATGGTGCCCACCACGGCCGTGGCGATGGCGATGAGGATCCCGGCCACGAGCGCGCGCTGCATGAACGCGCTCTGCACGAATGGGTCCCACAGGATGTCCAGCGGGTCAGCCCCCGGTGTTCGCGAGCGCCGACGATATGCGGCGCGCCAGTTCCGTGATGTAGGTCGCGTAGGTGCCATCACCCGGAACGGCCTCGGTGCCCAGCTCCACCAGCGTCGCGCCCGTCTCGCTGACGATCGCATCTGCCACGGCGTTGGGCAGGCCGGTCTCGGTGAAGACCACCCGCACCCCGGCCTTCTCCATGGCCTGCTCGAGTTCCTTCAGGTGCGCGGCCGATACCTGCCCCTGGGATGACAGGGACGGCGTGACGGCGCCCACCAGGCCCAGGTCATACCGGTCGGCCAGGTACCCCAGCGACTCATGGCCGGTGACGAGGTTGCGGGCCTTCGGGGGAAGCGCGGCGAAGTCGGCGGCGATCGCCGCGTCGATGCCGGCGATCCTGGCGGCGGCGGCCTTCGCCGGCGCCGAGACATCGGCGCCGGTCGCACGGCGCACGGCCCCGGGCAGAGCGGCCACGACCTTGCGCACCTGCGCGGGATCGGTCCAGAAGTGCGGGTCACCGGCCCCGGCCTCATCGCCGTGCCCCTGCTCGTCCCCGTGGTCGTGGGCATGCTCGTCCTCGCCCTCCGCCACCTTGCGAACCGCGATGTGATCGGTGGCCGTGAACACCGGCACACCCTCGGCGCGCGCCTGCTTCACGGCCTCCTCGAGACCCTGCTCGAGCCCCAGACCGTTCTGCACAACCAGGTCGGCCGACTGCAGAGCAGCGACGTCCTTCGCCGACGGGCGCCACTCGTGCGGGTCGCTGCCGTTCGGCATCACCACGCGCACCTCGGCCCCGTCGCCCACCGCATCGCGCACGATCGCCCCCAGCAGTGGCGTGGTGGCCACGATGACCGGACGCTGCGCGGATGTCGCGGCGCTGCCAGTGGCGGTGTCCGACGACCCCCCGCAGGCCGACAGCACAAGGGATGCGGCGGCGAGGACGGTGACGGCAATGGCGGTGAGCGCGGTGCGCGATATGAACATGCGTGCACCCTACCCTAAATGAGAATGGTTCTCACCCTCAGGATGCGTCGGTGTCCCAGCGGCGCAGGATCTCCTCGCGGCGGCGGCGGTTCTCGTCGTCCTCGCTCCACTCGCCCTCGGGCGCCGGGAACGGCGAGGGATGGGCGTCGCCCCAGAAGGCGCCCTTGCCCGGCAGCCCCAGCAGCGCGGCGAAGATGTCGTCCTCCTCCAGGCCCGGCGCGGCGAGCGACCTGAAGACCATGTCGGGGTCGGGAGGCGTGCGGTCGTCGTCCGGCATCAGCCCTCCGCCCCCGCCACCAGGGCGTCCTCACCCAGCTCGGCGCGCAGCACTGCAAGGCGGTCGCGCAACTCGGCAGCCCGCTCGAACCGCAGCTCCTCGGCGGCGGTCATCATCTCCTGCTCCACCTCCACCATCACGCGGCGGATCTCGTCGGGCGTCGCCCCCTCGGGCACCGCCTGCTCGCGCTTCCCGCGCCGGCGGCCTCCACCGCCGCCGCTGAGCCCCAGGAACTCCACGATGTCGGAGACGCCCTTGTTGATGGATGCGGGCGTGATGCCGTGCTCCTCGTTGTGCCGGCGCTGGATCTCGCGGCGGCGGGAGGTCTCCTCCATGGCCACCCTCATGGCCTCGGTCTCGCGGTCGGCGTACATCAGCACCCGGCCGTTCACGTTCCTGGCCGCGCGTCCGATGGTCTGGATGAGAGCGGTCTGCCCGCGCAGGAACCCCTCCTTGTCGGCGTCCAGGATGGCCACCAGGGTGACCTCGGGAAGGTCGAGCCCCTCGCGCAGCAGGTTGACCCCCACGAGCACGTCGAACTCGCCCAGGCGCAGCTCGCGCACCACGCGGATGCGCTCGATGGCGTCGATATCGGAGTGCAGGTAACGCGCCTTGATGCCGGCGTCGGTGAAGTAGTCGGTGAGGTCCTCGGCCATGCGCTTGGTGAGGGTGGTCACCAGCACGCGCTCGTCGGCGTCCACCCGGGCGCGGATCTCGCTGATGAGGTTGTCCACCTGGTTCTCGGTGGGGCGCACGTCGACCTCGGGGTCCACCAGCCCCGTCGGCCGGATGATCTGCTCGACCACGTTCGACGAGTTCGCGATCTCGAACTTCCCCGGGGTGGCCGACACGAACACCACCTGCCCCACGCGCTCGAGGAACTCCTCCAGGCGGATTGGCCGGTTGTCGGCAGCCGACGGCAGGCGGAAGCCGTGCTCGATCAGGGCCATCTTGCGCGAGCGGTCGCCCTCGTACATGCCGCGCAGCTGCGGCACCGTGTTGTGCGACTCGTCGATGAAGCACAGGAAGTCGCGCGGGAAGAAGTCGAGCAGCGTCGCGGGGGGGTCGCCCGGGCTGCGGCCATCGAGGATGCGCGAGTAGTTCTCGATTCCCGAGCAGAACCCCACCTCGCGCAGCATCTCCATGTCGTACTCGGTGCGCTGCCTCAGCCTGTGGCTCTCCACCAGCTTGCCCTGGGCGTCGAACAGCGCGCAGCGCTCCTCGAGCTCCGCCCGGATCTCGGCGACGGCCCTCTCGAGGGTGTCCTGCGGCGTCACGTAGTGGGTGGCCGGGTAGATGGCCACGTACTGCAGGTCGCCGAACACCTCGCCCGTCACGGGGTGGAAGTGCGTGATCGACTCGATCTCGTCGCCGAACATCGACACCCGGTAGGCCGTCTCGGCGTTCGCGGGCTGCACCTCGAAGACGTCGCCACGGGCGCGGAAGCGGCCACGCTCGAGCACCATGTCGTTGCGCTGGTACTGCACCTCCACGAGGCGGCGGAAGATGTCCTCGCGCGACATCTGCGCCCCGGCCTCCAGCATCACCAGGCGCTCGGCGTAGCGCTCGGGCGATCCCATGCCATAGATGCACGACACCGACGCCACGATCACCACGTCGCGCCGGGTCAGGAGCGCCGCCGTGGCCGCGTGCCGCAGGCGGTCGATCTCGTCGTTGATCGAGGCGTCCTTCTCGATGTAGGTGTCGCTGGACGCGATGTACGCCTCGGGCTGGTAGTAGTCGTAGTACGAGACGAAGTACTCGACGGCGGCGCCGGGCAGGTACTCGCGGAACTCGTTGCACAGCTGCGCCGCGAGGGTCTTGTTGTGGGCGATGACCAGGGCGGGGCGGCCCGACTCGGCGATGATGTTGGCCATCGTGAAGGTCTTGCCCGAGCCCGTCACGCCCAGCAGGGTCTGGAACCTCTCGCCCGCCGCGAGGCCCTCGCCGATGGCCGCGATGGCGTGCGGCTGGTCGCCCGTGGGGGGATGCGCGTCCGAGATCGTGTAGTTCGCGCTGTCCATCTCCGTGGATAGTAGGGCCGCCGCCGCCTGTACCGATGGCGAAACGACACGGTGCGACCTCTGGCGTCCGGGCCCATGACCCCGCGCCCCGGCGCACATAGGGTGCACCCATCGCCGCCGCTGGACAGGGAGGCGGCGATGCTGGCGTCGCGTATGGGGATGCGCGACGCCGAGGCCCTGCGGCCGGGACGCGGGGCCCGGGCGGGCGGCGCACGCGCCGCCCGCCCGAATGGCATGCGTGGCTAGCCTTGGGTGTGTCATCGAACTCAGGGGTCTCACCAATGCCCAGGGCACTCATCCACACGATGCTGCGCATCCTCGACGAGCAGCGATCACTCGCCTTCTATGGCGCGCTGGGATTCCAGGAGACCAGCCGCAAGCGCGTGGGCGGTGACACCGCCACCGTCATATTCCTGGCCCTGCCCGGCGACGGCGAGCGGCTGGAGCTCACGCTGAACGACGGTCGCACCGAGCCGTACGAGCTGGGCGAGGCCTACGGGCACATCGCCCTGTCGGTCGACGACATGGACGCCGAGCTCGCCGACCTGGCGACCAGGGGCATCACGCCCGAGAAGCCGCCGTACGCGTCGCGGCCGGGGGGATCGACCATCTGCTTCATCCGCGACCCCGATGGCTACCGGATCGAGCTGGTCGAATCATCCGCGGGGTGACGCCGGGAGGCTGATAGCGTCAGACCCACAGGGGAGCCGCCATGCGGCTGAGAGGAGGCAACCGGCCTCGACCCTCTGAACCTGATCTGGGTAATGCCAGCGAAGGGAGTGCATGTGCCTCGTGGGCACGCGATATCCGTGGAGGGAGCCCGGCTCGCGCTGGGTGGTGATCCGCCGCTCGACGTGCTGGGCGGCGTCGACCTGATCGCCCACGCCGGTCAGGTGACCGCGGTCATCGGCCCCTCGGGGTGCGGGAAGAGCACCCTGCTCGACGCCATCGCGGGCCTGCAGCCCCTCGACGCCGGCCAGGTGGATACCGGCGGCGACGTGGCGCTGATGCCGCAGCGCGACGCCCTGATGCCGTGGCTGACCCTGGGCGACAACGTGGCCATGGGCGCCCGGGTGGCGGGCGTGGCATCCGCCGAGGCGCGGCGGCTGGCGGCCGGGGCGATACGCCGCCTGGGGCTCGAGGGGTTTGCCGATCACTATCCGCATGCCCTGTCGGGCGGCATGCGCCAGCGGGGCGCGCTTGCCCGCACGCTCATCGCCGGCCGTTCCACCTGGCTGCTGGATGAGCCCTTCGGCGCCCTCGACGCCCTCACACGTGCGGGCATGCACGACGTGCTGCGCGACCTGCACGCGGCGGAGTCGCCCACGATCCTGCTGGTGACCCACGACATCTCCGAGGCCGTCGGCCTCGCCCACCGGGTGCTGGTGTCCGGCCCGGGCCCCATGCGCATCGTCGACGACATCACCGTCGATCCGGCTGATCCGGCCGTGGCCGCGGGGCGGGCGCTCGATGCTCTTCGCAGCGCAGGGGCGCTTGCATGAGCCGCCGCGGCATGCGACGGGTCGGCCACATCGCGCTGGCCGTGGTGCTGCCCCTGCTGGTGCTCATCGCGTGGCAGGTGGCCGTGTGGGTGTTCTCGCCGCGTGAGTGGATGCTGCCGTCGCCGGTCGACGTGCTGCAGGCGGGGTGGGACGCCCGCGACCGCCTGTGGTTCCACGCCCAGTGGACGATCCTCATCGCCGTGATCGGCCTGACCCTGGCGGTGCTGATCGGCGGCGCGCTGGCATACCTGATCGCCCGCAGCCGCATCGCGTGGCTGGCCATCTACCCCTGGGTCATCGTGAGCCAGGTCATCCCCCTGGTCGCGCTCGCGCCACTGCTGGTGCTGTGGTTCCCGCCCTTCGTGGCCATCGTGCTGCTGGCGGTGCTCATGAGCATCTTCCCCGTGATCGTGGCGGGCGTCGACGGCCTGCGCGGGGTCGACCCCGACCTGGTGCGGGCCGCCCGCGGGCTGGGCGCAGACGACGCCTGGGCCTGGCGGCACGTGCGGCTGCCGGCATCGCTGCCGCGCCTGTTCACCGGCATCCGGCTGGCCGCGGTGTTCGTGGTGTCGGGCGCCGTGGTGGGCGAACTCGTGGCATCCGAACGGGGACTCGGCGCTCTCACCCGGCTGAGCGCCGGGCAGTTCGAGACCCCCGTCACCTTCGCGGGCGTGGCCGTGCTCGCGCTCATCGGCCTCGCCCTCTTCGGCCTCGTCGTACTGGCCGAGGCCCTCGCACTTCCCTGGACCCGCCGCGCCACCCGACCCGGCGCCTGAGATCCCGACCAACCGGAGGAAACCGTGACACCCAGGAAATCCCTCATCGCGCTGGCTGCGGCCGTCGCCCTCGTGCCCGGCCTCGTGGCCGGCTGCGGAGGGGGCGACGACGCGGCCCCGGCATCCTCCACCGCGGCCGCGGTGCAGGATGTCTCGCTGGCGCTCGACTGGTTCCCGAACGCCGACCACGCGGGCATCTACGTGGCCAAGGCGAAGGGGCTCGACACCCAGGCGGGCGCGGACATCGCGCCGTCGGTGCCGAGCGACCCCACAACCACGCTGACGGCCGTGGCGGCGGGCAAGAAGGACCTGGCCATCACCTACGCCCCCGAGCTGCTCATCGCCCGGGCCAAGGGCGTGCCGGTGAAGGCCGTGGGCGCCATCGCGCAGGTGCCGCTGAACTCGATCATGGCCCGCAGCGACCGCGGCATCGAGCGTCCGCGCGACCTCGAGGGCAAGGTCGTGGGCATCGCGGGGGTGCCCAGTGACCGCGCCCTGCTCGACACCGTCGTGGCGGCAGACGGCGGCGACCCGTCGAAGGTGACCACCAAGGTGGTGGGCTACAGCCTCGCCCCGTCGCTGGCCGCCGGCAAGGTGGACGCCGTCATCGGCGCCTACTGGAACATCGAGGGACCCGACCTGCGCATGAAGGATGTGCCGGTCACCGTCATGAAGCTGGACGACCACGGGGTGCCGCGCTACGACGAGCTGGTGCTGGTGGCATCCGAGGACGCCATCCGCGACAAGCCGGCAGCCCTGCGCGCCGCACTGGCAGGTATCGCCGCCGGGCAGTCCGCGGCGGTGGCCGACGCCGGCGCAGCCGTGACGGCCCTCGAGAAGGCGAACCCCGACATCGCGAAGAAGGTCCTGCCCGCGCAGGTCAGCGACACCATCCCCGCCCTGGTGCCCGAGGGCAGCGCACCGCTGCGCATGGACGCCGCGCAGTGGGAGGCCCTGGCCACGTGGATGCGCGAGAAGGGGCTTCTCACGGGCGAGGCCACGGGGTCGGACGCCATCGACACGTCGCTGCTGCCGGAGGCATCGCGATGACCGACGGGGTGTTCCCGCTCATCATCGAGACCGGGCTCGGGGTCGACCTGACCGGCGACGACGCCACGAAGGCGGCCGTACGGGCAGTGGACGACACCATCCGCCGCGTGCTGTTCCCGCGCATGCGCGATGTGCTGCCCGGGGGCGACCGCGCCAACATGCGCGTGGACGCCACCATCGCCGTGCCCGGGGCGGACAGGGTCGACCTCGAGATCGTGCGTGGCCGCTTCCCCTACGGGAAGGTGTCCGTGCGCGCCGTGGAGGGCGGCCACCGCCAGCCGAACGGCCTGGTCGACGACCACGGCGTCGAGGGAGTGATCCTCGTGGCCGTCGCGGTCATCTCGGTCGGGTGGTGACCCCGGCGACCTAGAGCGGGGTTCCCGAGCGCAGCGTCACGCCCAGGTGCTCGCGAAGCATCAGGGCGATGAGGCGCTCGGCCCCGCCCGAGGCCCCGGGGGCAATGCACTCCGGGGCCTCGGCCAGCGGGCGCGCGAGCAGGGCCACCAGGGCATCTGCGGCGGCGGGCTCGAGCGCCTCGGCACCCGACCCGACCAGGCACGACGTGCACACGCCGCCCCCGGCGGTGGGCGAGAAGCCCTCCAGCGGGGGTGGCGCGCCGCACGCGGCGCACGAGGCCAGGTGGGGCACCAGCCCCGACACCGCCAGCAGCTTGGCCTGGGTGCCCAGCACGTAGGGGTCGAGGCGCGGCTCGCCCTCGCGCGGCGGCATGGTCGCGATCAGCGCAAGCGCCCGCGTGACCAGGTTGTACGCGGCCTCGGCGTCCTCGTGCTCGGGCACCACCCGCAGCGCGGCCTCCAGCACGCACCCGGCCGCCCGCAGGCGGTAGCCATCCATCCAGAGCCCGGCGCCGGCGTCGACCACCTGCGTGGTGCGCAGCGTCATGAGGTCGCCACGGCCCTGCACCAGCGACGCCTGCAGGCGAACGCCGGGCTGCAGGCGTCCGCCCTGCCGGGAGGTGGGCTTGCGGGCCCCCTTGGCGATGGCCGACACCCGGCCCAACCCCGGGGTGAGCAGGGCGAGGATGGCGTCCGACTCGCCGTAGCGCAGGGTGCGCAGCACGACGGCCTCGGTCTCGATGGTGGCCACTGATCAAGTCTCGCACCCGCACCGGATCGCCTACGCTGCACCCCATGGCCGACGTGACCGTTTACACCACCGAGGCGTGCCCCTTCTGCATGCGCGCCAAGGCCCTCCTCGACCAGCGCGGGGTGGCATACGACGAGGTGTTCATCTCGCGATCCGACGACACCGGGCGCGACCGCCTGGTGGCCGAGACCGGCGGCTACACGTTCCCCCAGGTGATCATCGACGGCACGGTCGTCGGTGGCTGGGACCAGCTCTCGGCGCTCGACCAGCGCGGCGAGCTGGACTCCATGCTGGCCTAGCCCGCGCGCCTCTCGGCCGCGGTGGGCACGCCGCGCACTGACGTGGCGCTTCGCACAGCGTCGCGCGCCGCGGCGGCGGCCATCTCGGCCACCGCATTGCCCAGCACCACGGGGTTGACCCCCACATCGCCCGTGGACACCGCGAACGCGATGTCGCCGTCGAGCGCAGTGCCGTAGGGGGCAATGGCCCGCGCCAGCCCCGCATGGGCCTGCCGGGCCAGGTGCGTGCAACCCGTCTTGTCGATCCGGGCGTCGGTGGCCACCACGCACAGGGTGGTGTTGCCCATGTCGGCAAGGCGCGCGTGTCGCGCCGCGCCATCCAGCATCTCGCGGCGGGAGTCCACGAACCCCCGGCCGTCCTCCCATGCCCCGGCCAACACCTGCCCCTGCTCGTCCAGCACATCGCCGAAGGCGTTCACCACCGCCATCGCGGCCACGGTGGCACCGCTGGCCAGGCGCACGCTGGCGGCGCCCAGGCCGCCCTTGCACCAGTGATCGCGGCCGTGGCACTTGCCCACCGTTGCGCCGGTGCCGGCGCCCACGCTCCCCACGGCGTGCGGTCCGTCCCCGGCGGCCTCGGCCGCCAGCCGTCCCTCGGCCGCGCCGGGGCGCCGGGCGTTGCCGGTGATCCCGAGGTCGAACAGGGATGCCGCGGGCACGATGGGCACGAGCGCGATGCCCGTGTCCACGCCGAGCCCCTGCTCCTCGCACCACGCCATCACCCCGCCCGCCGTGTCCAGCCCGAACGCACTGCCGCCGGACAGGACGATCGCGGACACCACCGGCACCGTTGCCTCGGGTCGCAGGAGGTCGGTCTCGCGCGACGCCGGGCCCCCACCGCGCACGTCCACGCCGCCGCGGGTACCCGGGGGCAGGATGATCGCCGTGCACCCGGTGCCGGCATCCGTATCGGTCCAGTGGCCCACCTTCACGCCCGGCACGTCGGTCAGCATTCCCCCACCTCCGGCAGCGGCTGGCACCTGGGACACCAATAGGTTCCCCTCTGGGCCACGACGCCCTTCTCGATGGTCGTCCTGCACCTCGGGCACGGCTCCCCCCGGCGGCGGTGCACCAGGAAAAGGTCCTGCATCCCCCCGCGCCCGCCGTGGGCGTCGCGGTAGCGATCGAACGACGCACCGCCCACGGCAATGCCCATTCGCAGCCGATCGCGAATGGCACGGTGCAGGCGCACGACCTCATCCGCGCCGAGGGATCCACCCTCGCGACGCGGGTGAACCCGTGCCCGGAACAGGGCCTCGTCGGCGTAGATGTTCCCCACCCCCGCGACGATGCGCTGGTCGAGGATGAGCCCCTTCACCGACGCCGTGCGCCCGCGCAGCGAGTTCTGCAGCGAGCGGGCGGTGAACCCGGGCGACAGGGCGTCCACCCCGGTGCGGCCACCCCATGCGCGCTCGCGGTCGCGGCGACCCGGCGGCAGCAGCCACGCCCTGCCGAAGCGGCGCACGTCGGCGAAGGTGACCACCGATCCGTCGTCGATGCGGAACACCGCCCGCGCATACGGGGTGGGCTCCAGCGGCTCGCTGGCACTCCACAGCAGCTGCCCTGTCATGCGCAGGTGCAGGGCCAGGGCCTCACCGCCATCGAGGTCGACGAACAGGTACTTGCCCGTGCGGCGCAGGGCCTCGATCGATCGCCCGCTCACGCGGTGCTCGAATGAGCGGGGATCCTCGGGGTCGACCAGCAGGGGGTCGAGCACCTCGACATCGGTGATGGTGCGCCCGCCCACGTGCTGGGCCAACTGGCGGCGGATGGTCTCCACCTCGGGCAGCTCGGGCATCAGGCCGCCACCCGGAATGCGCCCTGCAGCATCTCCACCGCGCGCGCGGCCATCCAGGCGTCGGAGGCATGCACGACCGCCAGCACGTCGCCCGCGTCCACCGGGGTGCCCGGACGGGCCACCACCTCGACGCCCACCGAGGCATCGATGACCTGCCCGGGGTCGAGGCGCCCCGCCCCCAGCCACCGCGCAGCCGACCCGACGATGCCCCCGTCGACATGGGTGACCTCGCCGGAATGCGCCGCCTCGACCGTATGGCGCAGGAGCGCCTGCGGCAGGCCCTCGGGGTGATCCACCACAGTCGCATCACCGCCCTGCGCCGCGATCCAGCGCCCGGCCATCGCCGCTGCGCGGCCATCGCCCAGCGTGGCGCGTGCCGATGCGACGTCGCCGTCCAGCCCCGCTGCCCCCAGCGCGGCAGCGGCCAGGGCGGCCGACGCATCTGCGAGCCCGGCATCGCCCTCGCCCCGCAGCACCGCCAGGGCCTCACGCACCTCGAGCGCATGGCCCGCGACGCCCGCGACGGGCTCGTCGCGCGCCACCGGCACCGTGACGACCGTGCGATTCCACTCGGCGCCAAGGCGCTCGATGAGGCCCGCGACCGCCTGCGCGTCATCCAGGCCGGGCAGCAGGCCTGCCTGGCCCGCGGGAACCGACACGGCAATCACCCCGGCGCCACCGCTGATGGCGCGTGACGCAGCCGACACGGCAACGAGGACGTCGCTGCCGGCCGTGGCCGTGGACTCCCGAAGGCTCATGAGGCGTCGCTCGTCGGGCACGAGGCGATCTCCCGGCTCTGCGATGACCATTCCCACGTCCCGCGCCTGCGTGACCCACTGCCCCACGGGCATCTCGGCGACCGCACCGGTGGCCGCTGCCACGGCATCGAGCACGCCACCCACGTGGGCGATGGAAGGAGCCCCGGTGGACGCCACGATCGCCCCTGATGCGGCGGCGATGCAGGAGGCGGCAATGACCAGCGCCGACTCGCCCACCCCACCCGTGCTGCGGATATCGACCACGGGGCCGAGGCTCTGCAGCTCAAGGCGGTCGCCGCTGCCCAGCAGCGTGCGCACCAGGGCCAGCGATGCGTCGTATGACATATCGCCCAGGCCAGCGGTGGCGCACCATGCGGCCATCTGGGCATCCGACGCCGCCCCGACCGACCACGCGTTCACCAGCGCGGCGATGTCGGCCGAATCGGCCGCCTCGCCACGCCGTGCGCGCTCGAGAACCTCCAATGTGGGCAACGGAACATCCACGGATGGCGACGCTAGCAAGGGCTGATATGGTCATCCCCATGCGCCGATCAGCCTTGCTGGCGGTCCCCCTTTCGTTCGCCACGCTCGCACTTCCGACTTGGGCAGTGGCACAGCAGTCCCAGGGGACCACGACGAGCGGAACGACCACAACGGGGTCGTCCACCGCAACAACGCCCGCCGCTCCCGCGGCGAAGCCCTGCTCGGGGGCTCCAACGCTCTCGGGCCTGCGCCTGAACAAGGTCGTGAAGGCCCAGCAGGGCCACGCCCGGTTCATGCTGGGGCTGAGGTCATCGTGCGACGCCCAGGTGGTGGTGAAGCTCACCAACCTGAAGGACAAGAAGGTCGTCCGCACGATCACCGGGCCCCAGGACGACCGCGCCGGCCAGGTGTGGTTCCTCGTGCAGGCCGTCACCGACCAGGGGTACCAGCTGACTCCCGGCGCCTACTCGGTGTCGATCACCGGCACCGGCGCACCCGGACGTGCCAGCAAGGCGCTCAAGCGCAACTTCAAGCTCGAGCTCACGCCTCCCCGCGGACGCCTGGACGGCTACACCATCCCGAACCTCCCCGCCATCGCGCGGCAGCTGAAGATCGCCGAGGGTGGGCAGCTGGTGACCGCCGTGGCGCCCAAGGGCAACCTCGTCACCGCTGGGCTGCGCCGTGGTGACGTGATCACGAAGATCAACAACCTCGATGTGACCACCCCCGGCCAGTGGACAGCCGCGCTGAAGACCCTTCCCGCCGACCTGCCGGTGCCCGTGGAGTACCGCCGCGGCGCCGAGGTGCGCACCGGCACAGTGCAGGTACCGCCCGACTGGAACCCGGCGCCCGACTACGCGAAGACCTTCAAGGTTCTCGTGAAGCGCAACCCGACCGGGCTGGGCTACCTCCTGGCCAGTGCCCGCAACCGCATCGACGCCGCCAAGCCGAACGAGGCGCAGGCACAGTTCGACAGGTGGCCCAAGGCCCTGCAGTCGACGGCTATCGGCCAGATGCTGCGCGGGGAGATCCTGCTCGCGAAGAACAACCTCAAGGGCGCCCTCGCTGCGTATGAGGCGGCCACGAAGAAGGACCCGGGCCTCGCACCCGCGCTGCTGGGCCAGGGGCTGGTGCTCTCACGCCTTGACCGCACCGCCGACGCCGTGCCGGTCTTCCAGGCGGCAGTGACCGCCGACCCCGGCAATGCGATCGCCCAGGCCTTCCTGGCCTATGCGCTCATCGCCACCAAGCAGTACGACGGCGCCATCGCGGCGGCCACCGAGGCGGCGCGGCTCGACCCCAACTACGAGGACGGCCACATCGCCCTCGGCCTTTCGCTGATCGCCACCGGCCAGAAGCCCAAGGGAGTGGCGGAGCTCAAGAAGGGCCTGCTGCAGATGTCGGACCAGAAGCGGGCCGACCAGCTCATCGCGGAGAACCTCGAGCCGAACGCCGGCTAGCGGCGCCCGGCACCACCGGCGGGCCTAGAGCTCGCCGGTGGGGTCGGCCTCTTCCTCGTCTTCCCAACGGCGGCGGCGCGGTCCGCGCGAGCCCATGTTGACGAAGAGGACGACGCTGAGGATTCCGATGATCAGCCCGATCCAGAACTGCCACATGAACAGCGGGTTGCCGCTGAAGATGCCGAACAGCAGAAGGATGGCCACCACCGCGACGAGCGCGATGAGCCTCTGGCGGGGCGGGGCAAGCTGCACCACCCAGGGCGCCGCGAGCGAGATTATGAGGAGAAGGATCGAGCTCATGTCTCCAACCGGATCGGGGAGGGCCGCGACGGGTGCGGCCGTTTCCAGCGGGAGAGGGTAGCGGAGAGCACGGAAAACGCGCGGGCGGGCGCCGTACCGCTAGCCTCGCGCGGTGCGATGCGTCGGAATCCACCTGGTGCAGGACCCCCGCGCCGCGGACGCTCCGGGGCTGTCCGCGGTAGCCGGCATCACCCCTGACACGGGGCTGTCAGGGGTGCGCATGTGCCGCTCCGATGGGGAGATCCTGCAGGCCGTCGGCCCCGACCCGGCGCTGGTGCTGGTGGACGCCCCGCTCGTGGTGCCCGATGTGCGGGGACGCCGGGACGCCGAGCACGTGCTCGCGTGGCTGGATATCCCGGCGTTCCCGGTGACGCCCTCGCGCATGGCCAAGGTGCACGGAGGCGCCCGCGGCGTGGCGGTTGCCGATGCGCTGGCCCGCATGGGCCATGTGGTGGCCGAGGCCCTTCCCGACCAGGTGCTGAGGCAGGCGATGTGGGAGCGCGAGCACCCGCCGGGGGGCCCGGTGCTCGACCTGGCCGCCTACCGCGCCGCGTGGCTCGGGGTGCGGCCGCCGGCGTTCCGGCCACGCGGGGGGCGTGCCCATCACGATGGCCTGGCGCCCGCCCGTGATCTGCTCGCCGACCTGGCCGACCTCACCGGATGGCCGCCGTCCACGCGCGACGGCGACCTTGGCGCGCTGGACGAGGCGGCGCTCATCGACGCCGTTGCATGCGCCGCGCTCGCACGCCGGTGCCTCGATGCCCCGGGAGACCGCTGGGCGGTGATCGGCGACTCCGCCGCGGGGCGCTTCGTGCTTGCCGCATGCCCCGAGATGATCGACCGCGCGCGCATCAATATCGACCGCCTCCTGTCAGAGGGGACCATCGGCATCCCCCGCGAGGTTGCGGGTTCGGACCTCGGCGGGCCACAATCATGGTGAGCCGTGATTCATCGCGGGCAGCAAACGGGGAGGCACCCAGTGTCCACTGACAGCGTCTACAAGGTCATCGAGATCGTCGGCACGAGCGGCGACTCATGGGAGGCCGCGACCAAGCTGGCCGTGGAGACCGCATCGAGCTCCCTGCGCGACCTGCGCGTGGCCGAGGTCGTGAAGCAGGACGTCACCGTGAAGGACGGCACGGTCGACCGCTTCCGCGTGCGCCTGCTCATCAGCTTCAAGTACGAGCACTGAAAACCCTCCGCGGGGTGGGGTCAGACCCCGCCCCGCGGCCAGCCATCGGGCACCTGCCGCGGGCGTAGCGTCCGGGCCGATCGAGGCATGCGACATCGCAGATGGCGTACGCCGACACGGGCGGCCAGGGGGGCGCAATGAGCACGGAGACCCGAAATCCGGATGCTGTAGCGGGCTGGGTGCTGTTCGCAGGGTTGATGATGCTGGTGATCGGCATCTTCAATGTCGTCCAGGGGCTCGTGGCGCTCTTCAAGGACGAGGTGTACGCGGTCGGTGCATCCGGCCTCATCGTGACCACCGACTTCACGACGTGGGGCTGGATCCTCATCATCTGGGGAATCGTCATGGCCCTGTCGGCGCTGTCGCTGATGAGCGGAAGCGAGTACGGCCGCTGGTTCGGAATCGTGGTCGTGTCGATCAACATGATCGGCCAGTTCGCGTGGTTCCCGGCCTACCCGCTGTGGAGCCTGGTGGTCATCGGGCTGAGCGCCGGGGTGCTGTGGGCGCTCACCGTGGGGTGGAGCTCCCTGCGCTACTGAGGCCCGACGAGTCCGGGGGCGCCTCGAGATGAGGCGCCCCCGTGGGGTCTCCCCACCAGCCGGAACACGACGTCGGCGGCGGGGGCCCGGTTGATGGCGAGCCCGAGGGCAGCGGCATCCGGGTACGGCAGGTCGGGCACCACGCGGGCCTGCACACGGGCGTCGAGCTCATCCGGCCCGAAGGGCCATGGGTCGAGACGGCACGTCAGTTCGTCGACGGGCGTCACGGCGATGTCCACGCCGCGCTCGTCGCCCTGGCACCGCGGTACGCGCGGCAGCGACCACGACTCCCCGCCTGCGAGCCCCCTCCACGTGAGGTAGAGGCTGAGCAGGTCGATGGCCTGGAGGATGCGGTAGGAGGTCCACGCCCACCCGGCGACATCCGCCCCCTCGCCCAGGCGCGCCCGGCGCGCACGGGCATCGGCGGCCTGCCACACCACCAGTTCGCGGGCCGGCTGCGGGCGGTCCGCAAGCGTCGGCACCGCGCCATCGATGCCCAGGCGCCGCATCACCAGGCCCGCGACATGCATGCCCACCACGAGCCCGACGGCGTCACCGCGCGCGGCGGCGGCGGCGGCGCTGGCGCGATGAATGGCCACGTGCTCGTGCGGCTCCATGCAATCGAACCCGCGCGGCGTGCCATCGGGCATCACCCCGGGGGCCTCCTCCCACGTGCGCCATCCCTCATCGTGCACCCCGGCCGCGTCGACCACCGGCTGCCAGGGCTGCGGGCGCCGGAATAGCTCGTTGCCCCATGCGGCCGCGAGCAGGCGGCACTGATCCTGGTGCGCCACCTGCGCCACCAGCCGAAGGCGCCCGGAGGTGCGCGCGACGATCACCCGCGCGCGGCCCCCGCGGCGATCGCGGCCGCACCCACGATTCCCGCCCGGTTCCGGAGCGACGCTGCCATCACGGGTGGACGCACGTCGAGCAGCGGGATGAACTTGTCGGCCTTCCGCGATACCCCACCGCCCAGCAGTACGAGATCGGGCCAGAAGAGCGAGTCGACCACGCCGATGACCTCCGAGAGGCGCGCGGCCCACTCCCCCCAGGAGAGCCCCTCCCGCTCGCGCACGGCAGATGCCGCCAGGTGCTCGGCGTCGCGCCCGCGCACCTGCAGGTGCCCGAGCTCGGTGTTGGGCACGAGCACGCCGTCGTTCAGCAGGGCCGATCCGATGCCCGTACCCAGCGTGAGCAGTATCACCACGCCCGCACGGCCACGCGCGGCGCCGAACCGTGCCTCGGCCACGCCGGCCGCATCGGCGTCGTTCAGCACCGTCACGGGGCGACCGAGCCCGCGCGCGAACAGGTCGCATGCCGGGGCGCCCACCCAGCCGGAGTCCACGTGCGCGGCCGTGGTGGTGATGCCGTCCACCACCGGCGATGGGAAGCCCACGCCAACCGGCAGGTCGCGCGGGAACGGCGCGATGAGATCACGCACCGCCGCCACGACGGCATCGGGCGTCGCCGGCTGCGGGGTGTCGATGCGCACCCTCTCGCCCGCGAAGTCACCGGCGGCGAGGTCGACGACAGCGGCCTTGATGCCGCTGCCACCCACGTCGATGCCGATGGCCCTCATCAGGTGGCGGCGGGCACGTGCGGGCTGCTGAGCATGTCGGGGAGGTCATCCGGCAGCAACCGTGATGCGCCCGCCGGTCCCATGCTGCCCCTCCAGTAGGGCTCGACAGGCGGAGGGTCCTCGAGCAGCGGCTCGACCACGCGCCACTGCTCCTCCACCAGGTCGCCACGGGCGAACAGCCGCCGCTCACCCTCGATGGCGTCCCCCAGCAGGCGCTCGTATGCCGCCGGGCCCGGCAGGCCCAGGCGGGTGGAGTAGTGCACCGAGAGGTCCACGGTCTCCATCACCACGCGGTCGCCCGGCTGCTTCACCTGCATGCTGAGCTCGATGAGGTCGTCGGGCTTCATGCGGAACCTCATGCGATTGGGCTCGAAGGTGCCGTCGGCGTCGGGGAACAGCTGCCGGGGCGGCGCCACGTACTCCACCACCGCCTCCGTGAGGGTGCGCGCCATGCCCTTGCCGGCGCGGATCGTGAACGGCACCCCCGCCCAGCGCCAGGAGTCGATCTCGAACCTGAGGGCGCAGTAGGTGTCCACGTCGCTGTCGGCCGCCACCCCGGGCTCCTCGCGGTAGCCGTCGTACTGGCCACGCACGATCGAGTCGTGCGTGAGCGGGCTGATCGACCGGAGCACCTTCATCTTCTCGTCGGCGATGGCGTCGGCATCCATCGACACCGGGGGGTCCATGGCGAGGATGCACACGAGCTGGAGGAGATGGTTCTGCACGACATCGCGCAGGCACCCCACCGTCTCGTAGAACGACCCGCGGCCCTCCACGCCGAACGACTCGGTCATCTCGATGTGCACGTGGCTCACGTACCTGCGGTTCCACAGGGGCTCGAGCATGGTGTTGCCGAACCGCGCGACCAGCAGGTTCTGCACCTGCTCGTAGCCCAGGAAGTGGTCGATGCGGTAGATCTGGTCCTCGCGCAGTTCCGACGCCAGCATGCGGTTGAGGGCCTGGGCCGACTCGAGGTCGCGGCCGAGGGGCTTCTCGACGACCACGCGGCAGTCACCCGTGAGCCCGTGGTGGGCCAGCGAATCGACGACGTCCTCGAAGATGGCCGGTGGGATCGCCAGGTAGAAGACCGGCCGCGAGACATCCACCAGCACCCCGGCAAGCGCATCGAACGTCGCCGGGTCGGAGTACTCGCCGTGCACGTAGCGCATCGACCCGATGAGCCGCTCGGTGGCATCGTCGCCGTCGGGCACCCCTGCGTCGCGCAGGGAGTCGCGGATGCGCTGGCACAGGCGCTCGAGCGTCCACCCCTCGCGCGCGATGCCCACAACCGGGATACCCAACTGCCCGCGCGCCTCCAGCGCATGCAGCGCCGGGAAGAGCTTCTTGTAGGCGAGGTCCCCGGTTGCCCCGAACAGCACGAGTGAGTCCGCTCGCTCGCTCATGCGTGCCCCTCGGCGTGGCCGCCGAAGCCCTTCCGCATGGCCGAGAGGATCTTGTTGGCGAACTCGTCGTTGTCCCGGCTCGCGAAACGGCTGAACAGCGCGGACGAGAGCACGGGCACCGGCACCCCCTCGTCAACCGCGGCCTGCACGGTCCATCTCCCCTCGCCCGAATCGGACACGCGCCCTGAGAAGCCGTCGAGCCCGGGGTCGCGGGCCAGCTCGTCCGCCGTGAGGTCGAGCAACCACGACTCCACCACGCTGCCGCGCCGCCACAGCTCGGCCACGGCTGCGACATCGATGTCGTACTGGTACAGCGAGGGGTCCGCCAGGGGCGCGGTCTCGGCGTCGGCGGCGCGCTCGCGCGACCCGGCATCGGCGTGGCGCAGCACGTTGAAGCCCTCCGCGTAGGCGGCCATCAGGCCGTACTCGATGCCGTTGTGCACCATCTTCACGAAGTGCCCCGCACCCGCGGCTCCGCAGTGAAGCCACCCGCGCTCGAACGTGGGGGC
>CAMCDF010000020.1 GCA_945873475.1 Bifidobacterium breve
GACCCCGTCCGCGCCGGCGCCGGACACCCCGCCCGCCCCGACGGCGCCCGCTCCCAGGCCCAAGCCCGCCCGCGGTCCCGTACTGGCGCCCTACGACCCGCCGCCGGCCATCGGCATCGCTGCCGAGGCCCTGCCAGCCGAGGGCCGGGCGTGGACCCTGCTCACCGCGATGCGCCGCAGCGCACCGGCCGGGTCGCAGGAACGCGCGGACCTCGACTGGCTCATCGGCTTCGCCCGCTCAGCTGCCACACCCGGGGCCCCACAGGGCAGGCAGGCCACCGCTCGGCGGGCGCTGAGGGTGAACGCGTGGTGGTACCAGAGGCGCGCGGCACCGGGCGAGCGCGTGATCGCCCGGGACCCTGACGGCGTCATCCTCACGTACAAGCGGGGGCATGGGTTCATGGTCAACCCCGTCGCCACAATCGGGCGGTGGAGGGACCTGAACGACGCATGGACCCCCGCGCAGCTGGCCGAGTCGCTGTTGCCGATGCTGGCAGGGCGCGCGAACGGCCAGATCGACTGGGCAGCCCTGGAGTACTTCGACGTGCCCGGTGAGCCCTCCGCCATGCGGCCCGGCGTGTCGGGAATGGCGCAGGCACGGGCCACGAGCCTCTATGCGAAGGCCTGGGCCACCACATCGGACCCCCGTTTCCTCGACGCGGCCCAGCGCACCATGAAGGCCTTCACGGTGCCCGTTGACAGCGGTGGCGTTCTCGGAAAGGTCAGGGACCCCGCCGGCGGTGAGTCGGGGGTCTGGTACCCGGAGCGGGCCTACCCCGGTGAGGACGGCTGGAAGGGCGGCGCACTCAACGGTTTCATGGTCACGATCATCGAACTCGAGCGGGCTGCCACCGCTTTCGGGGACGCCCCCGAGGCAGCGGAGGCCGCACAGCAGGCGCGCGACCTCGCAGAGCGCGCGCGCCGGTCGCTGAAGCGATTCCTGCCACTCCACGACACCGGCAGCTGGTCGTACTACGGACTCCTCACGCCGGGGAAGCCCTGGAGGACCTACCTGGCCGACCTCAACTACCACTGCTACCACGTGTCGCTGCTGCGGACGCTGGATGGACTGCACCCCGAGGACGGCCTGGGCGCCGTGGCCAGCCGCTGGCAGGGCTACGTGGATGCCCGGGGCGCCACGTGCCCCGAGCGATAGCCCGCGCCGGGTGGTCTAGCCTATGGGCGTCCACGACCAGGAGTTAACCGTGCCCGAGCTTCCGCCCCCGGCTGACACCAGCAAGTCCTACACCGCGATCTTCGACACCAGTGCGGGCGAGATCCGCTGCGAGCTGTTCGCCGCGGATTCGCCGCAGACCGTCGGGAACTTCGTTGGCCTCGCGGAGGCCGGCTTCTACGACGGCATGATCTTCCACCGCGTGATCCCGGACTTCATGATTCAGGGTGGCTGCCCGAAGGGCATCGGCACCGGCGGTCCCGGGTACAACTTCAAAGACGAGATCAACGAGCACAAGCTCGTGAAGGGCAGCCTCGCAATGGCGAACGCGGGCCCCAACACCAATGGGTCGCAGTTCTTCATCGTCACGGCGGAGTCGACCCCGTGGCTCGACGGCAACCACACGAACTTCGGCCGCGTCGTCGCGGGCCAGGACGTCGTGGACACCATCGGCACCACGGCCACGGGCGCCAACGACCGCCCGGTCGAGGAGCAGCGCATCAATGCGGTTCGCATTGAGGTCGCCTAGCACGATTCCCGGCCGCGCACCATCTTTCGCGAGGCCCGGGATGGCATCTAGGATGAGCCCCGAATCGACCCCCAGCGGAGACCGATGACGACCTCACTCACCCAACTCGCAGAGCTCATCGACCACGGCGAGTTCCGAACGCTCCTCCAGCGAGGCCAGGAGGTTGGCTTCCTCTCGATAGAGGATGTCGCCGAGATGCTGGACGCGCTCGGCGTCGACGCCGGGCTCGCTGAGGACATCTACCAGCAGCTGGACGAAGCGGGCATCGATCTGCTCGAGCCGACCGAGGCCGCCTCGCGGATGGCCGAGATCGCCGAGCAGGCCGACCGCCCCCGCCGACAGGCCACCGTCGAGCAGACCACCGACGCCCTGCAGCTGTTCCTGAAGGACATCGGGCGCGTGCCACTGCTGACGGCCGCGCAGGAAGTGGACCTCGCGAAGCGCATCGAGGCCGGCGACCAGACCGCGAAGACGCAGATGGTCGAGGCCAACCTGCGACTCGTCGTGTCGATCGCCAAGGGCTACCGCGGTCGCGGGCTCCCCTTCCTCGACCTGATCCAGGAGGGCACGCTGGGCCTGGTGCGCGCGGTGGAGAAGTTCGACTGGCGCCGCGGCTTCAAGTTCTCGACCTACGCCACGTGGTGGATCCGCCAGGCCGTCACCCGCGCGCTGGCCGACAAGGGCCGCACCATCCGCATCCCGGTGCACGTGGTGGAGAAGCTGAACCAGATCAGCCGCGCCGAGCGCACGCTGGTGGGCCAGCTGGGGCGTGAGCCCACGGCAGAGGAGATCGGCGCCGTGGCAGGACTTCCCGCGTCTGAGGTGGAGGACATCCTCCGCAGTGCTCAGCCCATCGTGTCGCTGGAGAAGCCGGTCGGCGAGGACGAGGAGTCCGAGTTCGGTCGCTTCCTCGCCGACGAGACCAGCATCGCGCCCGAGGTGGCCGCGGAGCAGTCGCTGCGCGACGAGGCACTTCGCGACGTGCTCGACCAGCTGTCGTATCGCGAGCGCCGCGTGCTGGAGCTGCGCTACGGCCTGGGTGGCGAGAAGCCCCGCACGCTCGACGAGCTGGGGCGCATGTTCAACGTCACCCGCGAGCGCATCCGCCAGGTGGAGCACCAGTCGCTGCAGAAGCTGGCCAGCATGGCCGAGGCCAACCGCCTCTCGTAGATCGCGGCCCTGCCCCGGACGCCCCTGCGCCTAGTTGAGCAGCGGGTCGTCCGGGGCGGTTGCCATGAGCCGGTACGAGCCGCCGGCCCGTGTGAGCACGGCCCGCCACAGGCCCGCCGGATCGTCGGTGAAGATGTCGTCGGCAAGCGGCTCGGCGTCGATCCAGGCGTCCTGCTGTATCTCGGACTCCAGCTGTCCGCCGCCCCATCCTGCGTAACCGCCGAAGGCACGCGCGCGACGCATTGCCGGGGGCGTGCCCCCCTCCACCGACTCGGGGTCGAGGATTCCCACCGACCCGAAGGTCACGCCCCCCGCGGCGGCGATGTCCTCGAAGTCGGCCAGCACGATGACCGTGCCGGGCTGCACCGGCCCGCCCCGGAATACATGCGAGCCGTCATTGATGACCGTGGAGAGGGGCTCGGGCAGAGCATCGGCTGCCAGGACCTCCATCGGGTCGTTCAGCACGATCCCGAGCGCACCCTCATCCGCGTGCTCGAGCACCAGCACGACGGCGCGACGGAAGTTCGGGTCGTCATCCAGATGAGGGGCGGCCACGAGCAGGCGTCCCCGCTTCCAGCGGGGGTCACTCATCTAGCGTGCGCCCGTGCGTGGCGCGGCCGGCACGACTACTGCAGTGCTGCGCGGCGGCGACGGCCCTGGACGGTGTTCCAGATACCTCCGCCGATGATCAGGACGATCCCCACGAACAGACCGAACCAGAAGACGCCGTAGTGCTGCCAGAGGTCGCGGCCGACGTCCTCGAACGCGAACCCGATCTGGAACCAGATGAGGCCGCCGACGATGAAGAGAGCCCCGAGCGTGAAGGGCCAGACGACCGGAAGCCCGGATTCATCCTTCTCATCGTGTGCCATCAAGACCTCCGTGCGGCGCTCCAACGTGACGACGGCACGTTACCAGCGACCGCGGTCGGGTCACGCCAGCCGCAGGGGCATAGGCCCCGCTCAGGCGGGCGGATCGTCCCCGGACGATATGGCACGCGCCACCCGGCGCTCACGGGCATCGACGGCGAAGAACCCACCCGCCGAGCGGTACAGGCGAGCAGGCCTGCCCCTCCCCTCTGCGCGGACCTCGCCCGACTCCTCGACGACCCCGGCGCGCAGGACGTCGCGGCGGAAGTTGCGGGCGTCGAGGCCGCGCCCCAGCAGCACCTCGTATACCGCCTGCATCTCGCCGAGCGTGAAGAGGTCGGGCAGTAGGTTCACCGCTACGGGGGCGTATGCGGTCTTCGCGCGAAGCCGCTGCAGGCCGTAGGCGACCACGGCTTCCTGCCCTGGCGCCATGGAGGGCAGGTCGTCGTGGGCGAACCACCGAACCTCCGACACCTCGGCACCGGGGGCGATGGGGTGCCGACTCGAGTCGATGAGCGCCATGTAGGCCACGGCGACCTCCTCGCCGCCCCGGTCGAAGGTGTAGAGCTGCTCCATGGAGATGCCGCGCACGCCGGCCATGGCGTCCACGGCGTCCAGGGCAGCCTGATCGAGAGCCGCCACCCCACCCGGCCCGGCCACCGGCAGCGACCAGGTTCCGCCCCCCACGCGCCCCAGCAGCACCTCGAGGCGTCCATCACGCGCGGTGAATACCGCCGTCTCGATGCGCACCCTCATGCGTCGCGCGCCTCACGCTCGACCATTCCCTGAAGGCCGAGCAGGTTGTTGTCGATCCAGTTGAAGGCCATCCATCGCGTGAGCGCCTCGGGGGTGCGCAGGGCGTCGGCAGGCGGCCACGCCGAATCGATGGCGTCGGACATCGCGGCTGCATCCCCGGGAGCCGCGGCATGACTCGCCCGTGCCGCCTGGCCGATGGCCGCCTGCGCGCGCCGCCCCAGGTCGATCGCCTCGCCCGGGTCGTCGACATCCCCGTAGTGGCTCACGTAGAGCCGGGTGGCCCCGAGGGCCTCGATGCGGTCAAGGCTGTCGAGCGCCGCATCGAGGTCGTACTCGGGCGGAGGTATCGTCGGGTAGATCTCCCCACCCCCCATCTGCACGCCCACCGCGTCGCCGGCGAAGACGATTCCCTCCGCTTCGTCGAGCAGCGCCATGTGATGCCGGGCGTGTCCCGGAGCCCACACCGCCCGCAGGGTGCGACCGGCGCCCAGGGGCACCTGGTGGCCATCCCCGGCCTCGACGATGCGCTCGGCGGCCACGGGCTCGAGACCGCCGATTGCCGGCGAGAGACGCCCGAAGAGATCGTGGGTGCCCGCCACCAGGCGTGAGGGATCCGCCAGGTGCCGCGCGCCACGCGGGTGCACCACAACGGTTGCACGGGGGAACATGCGCGCCAGGTCGCCCGCGGCCCCGCAGTGGTCGAGATGCACGTGGGTGAGCACGATCCACGCCAGGTCATCGGCGCCGATTCCGGCGTGAGACACCGCGTCGGCCACCACGTGGGCGCTGGTCTGGGTTCCGCAGTCGATGAGGGCGGGCTGATCCGACCGGATGAGGTGCACCCCCGTCATGCCGGGAATACCCCCCAGCATGGTGTCTATTTGCACGACATCGCAGGGGTGCTGGTCCATGCACCCGAGTGTCGCATACCCTTGCCCCATGGCGAACGACAGAGAGACGGCCTGGGCGGCAGCAGGCGGGGCCTGCGCGCAGCTCATCGAGGACGGCATGAGGGTGGGGCTCGGCACCGGGCGGGCCGCCACCGCGGGAATCCGGGCACTGGGACAGCGCGTGCGATCCGAGGGGCTCACCATCGTGGGGGTGCCCACGTCAGATGCCAGTGCGGCGGTCGCGACGGAAGAGGGAATACCGCTGGGAGCCCCGGGGCCCGCCCTCGACATCGCATTCGATGGCGCAGACGCGATCGACCCCGCGGGCCTGTGCGTGAAGGGCGCGGGCGGGGCCATGGTGCGTGAGCGCGTGCTCGCCGAGGGCGCCGGTCGCTTCATCGTGCTGGTGGACGAGCCGAAGATCGTGCCGACCCTGGATGAGTGGGGAATCCTGCCGCTGGCCGTCGTGCCCTTCGCCGCCGACGCCGTGTCGCGATCCCTCGCCGACCTCTCGCCCACGCGGCGCCCGGTGGACAGCGATGACGGCATGGCCCTGATCGACCTGGCGCTTCCCGCCGGGTCGGACTGGCCGGCCGTTGCCAGCAGGGCGCGTGCGTTGCCCGGTGTGCTCGACCACGGGCTGTTCCGCCTGGTGCTCGCAGACGTCTTCATCGGCAGGACCGACGGATCGGTGACGACGGCCGCGTGAGCGCCCGGGCGCGAGCATCGGCGGCGGTCGCCCGGGCGGCGGGGAGGGCCTCGCGGGCTCTCGGGCGGGGCGGCGGCACGGCGATGCCGGGCCACGTGCTTCTTCGCATCGATCCCGGCGCCGTGGGAACGCTGGCCGGGAACCTCGCCGGCGGCACCATCCTGGTGTCGGCCACGAACGGCAAGACCACCACGACCCGGCTGGTCTCGGGGGCGCTGCGCCACGACGGACGCGCGGTGGTCACCAATTCCGCGGGGGCGAACCTGCTGTCGGGCGTGGCTGCGGCCCTCGCCGAGGCGTCCCCGCGACCGGGCTCCCCTGCGTCGGGCGTGTTCGAAGTTGACGAGGCGGCGCTGCCGGAGGTCGCCCGACGGGTGCAGCCCAGGGCCATGCTGCTCATGAACCTCTTCCGCGACCAGCTCGACCGCCACGGCGAGCTCGAGGCCATCGGTGATCGCTGGACGCAGATGCTCACCCGGATGTCCCCCCTTCCCCGCCTCGTGCTGTGCGGGGACGACCCGCTGATCGCCGGCCTCGCGCCGGAGGGCTCTGACGTGATCTGGTTCGGAATCGACGACCCATCCGTGTCGTCGGCGGGGCTGTCCCATGCATCGGACTCCACCCGCTGCCGTGCATGCGGATCTGCCCTGGCCTACCGCCACGTGTGGTTGGGGCACATCGGCGACTGGCGCTGTGAGCCATGCGGTACGGCGCGACCCGTCCCCGATGTGGCCGTCGTTCATGCGGGCCTCGATGGCGCGCGCGGGTCGGATCCGGTGATTCGCACGCCTGAGGGCGAGGTGACGCTGCACCTGGAGCTGCCCGGCCTGCACAACGTGCTGAACGCCGCCGGGGCGCTGGCGGGGGCCATCGCCATGGGCGTGCCCGCGGGCAGCGCGGCCGAGGCGATCTCGGCCGTACCCCCGGCGTTCGGCCGCGCCGAGCGCGTGAGCGTGGATGGCCGCGACGTGGTGATCCTGCTGGCCAAGAATCCGGCAGGCGCGAATGAGAACGTGCGCACCCTCATGCTCGACGACCGCGAGCACGACCTGCTGGTTGCGCTGAACGACCGCATCGCCGACGGCCGTGACGTCTCGTGGGTATGGGATGTCGACTGGGAGCCCCTGCTGCCCCGGGTACGGCGCCTGACTGCGACGGGCGAGCGGGCGCATGACCTTGCGCTGAGGTTCCGCTACGCAGGCATGGACATGGCGCGGGTGCACGTGCAACCCGACCACGGGGCGGCCCTCGCCGAGGCGCTCGCGGCCACGCCCGACGGCGGAACGCTCGAGGTGCTGCCGACCTACACGGCGATGCACGAGATCCGCGCCGACCTGGTGTCACGCGGCGCCGCTGGGGAGTTCTGGGCCGGTGGCTGAGGGCGTCGCACAGCACATCAGCCCCGCGCGCGGATTCATGGCCGAGCACGCGCACTACGACGACGACGCCGGTTTCTGGGAGCGGCATGCCGACCGCCTCGGGGGTCCGGTGTGCGATGAGGGGGCCGCCGCCGGCAGGGTGTCGCTGCGCCTCGCGTCGCGGGGCCACGAGGTCTGGGCTGTCGACACAGACCCGGAGATGCTCGAGGTACTCGTGGAGCGCGCTGCGGGGGCAGGGCTGTCGCACCTGGTGCACCCGGTGCTGGGCTCGATGACCGACCCCCTGCCCGTTAGGGACGCCGGGCTGGTGGCGATTCCCATGAACACCATGCAGCTGCTGCACTCGCAGCCCGACCAGGTGACCTGCCTCTCCCATGCGGCCGCCGCGCTGCGCCCGGGCGGCGAGATGATCTTCGACCTCGCCGTTCCTTACTTCGAGGCCATGCAGGATCTCGTGGGAGTGATCCTCGACACCGGGCACTCGGTTGACGAGGCCAGCGGCGACCTGCTCATGCACACCGCCGTTTTCACGTCGGTGGATGCTGCGACGGGTGAGGTGAGCATGACCTTGATGATCGACCGCGTGCACGGCGATGGCGCCACCACGTCCGTCACGCGGGACCACCACCTGCACATGTACCGACCCGATGAGATCCCCGTGATCGCCGCCATGGCCGGACTCGAGGTGCTCGAGGTGACGGGGGGCTTCAACGGGGAGGCCCTCGACGACGACTCGGAGCGCCACGTGTGGCGACTCGGACGGCCGGCATGAGCACGCCCGTGCCCCGCACCCTGCGCCTCTGCCATCTGTACCCCGATGAGATGAACATCTACGCCGACCGGGGAAACATCGCTGTGCTGAGGCGGCGTCTCGAGTGGCGGGGAATGGCGCTCGAGGTCGTGAACGCGGGCATCGGCGACGGCCTGACGCCAGGTGCGCACGACCTCTACTACCTCGGTGGCGGACAGGACCGCGATCAGGCGATCGTGGCCGACGACCTGGCACGCACCAAGGGCGCGGCACTGATATCGGCCGTGGACGACGGCGCCGCACTGCTCGCGGTATGCGGCGGCTACCAGCTGGCGGGGCGCGGATACGTGGGCGTCGATGGATCATCGATGCCCGGAATCGGCCTGCTCGATGCCGAGACCGTCGCAGGGCCCACTCGCCTGATCGGTGACGTGCTCATCGCCGCCAGGCTCGACGACGAGACCCGCGAGGTCGCCGGGTTCGAGAACCACGCCGGTCGCACCCGGCTTGGGCCCGGGGCCACCCCTTTCGGAACCGTGCTGGCGGGATTCGGAAACGACGGCGAGAGCGGGCACGAGGGCGTCGTACGCGGGCGCGCCATCGGCACCTACCTGCATGGGCCGCTCCTGCCCCGCAACCCCTGGGTGGCCGACACGCTGCTCGCGTGGGGCCTGTCCCATGCGACGGGCGGCGATGTGGTGCTGGAGCCCCTTGACGACTCACTGGAGGACGCCGCCCGGGAGGTGGCCACGGGCAGGGCGCGTGGCGAGCGCACCGAGCGCCTCATCGGGCGACGCGCTTAGGCGCTACCCGCTACCCGCCGGTCGAGCCGAATCCGCCCTCGCCGCGTCCGTCCGAGTCGGGGAGATCGTCCACCTCGGTGGCCGCCGCCAGCGACACGGGGGTCACCACCAACTGGGCGATGCGGTCGCCGACCGCGATGTGCACGTCGTCTGCGCCCAGGTTCACGAGGATCACCTTGAGCTCGCCGCGGTAGCCCGAGTCGATCAACCCGGGGGCGTTGGCCACGGTGAGCCCATGCCGAAGCGCGTTACCCGAGCGCGGCACCACAAGACCGGCCATTCCGGCCGGGATGGCCACCGCCCAGCCCGTTGGCACGGCCGCCCGCGCGCCGGGCGCGAGCGTGAGGTCCTCGATGGACGCCAGATCGAGCCCCGCATCACCGGCATGAGCGCGCTGCGGCAGGGCCGCCAGCGGGCTCAGCCGGCGGAATGGGATGTCAGGCGTTGACGAGACGGGAGATCCGCTCCGCGGCCTCCATGAGGCGCTCGTCGGGCACGGTGAGGCTCATGCGCACGAAGCCCTCGCCGCTTGGCCCGTACGCGGACCCGGGCGAGATGACCACCGCGGCGTCCTCGAGGACCTTCTCCGTGAACGACGCCGAGGTCTCGCCATCCGGAACGCGCGCCCACACGTAGATCGCGCCCTTCGGGGGCGTGAGCTCGAGCCCGATGGCCTCCAGGGCGCCGACCAGCACATCCCGCCGGCGCCGGTAGATCTCGCACATCTCGCGCACGGACGCCTGGTCGGAGTCGAGCGCGGCAACACTGGCCTCCTGCACGGCCTCGAACATTCCCGAGTCGATGTTGGTCTTCAGCTGCCAGTAGGCGCTGATGATGTCGGGGTTGCCCACCACCGCGCCGCTGCGCCAGCCGGTCATGTTGTAGGTCTTGGAGAGCGAGAACACCTCGATGCCGACGTCCTTCGCACCTGGCGTGGCGAGGAACGACGGCGCGACATAGCCGTCGTAGGTGATCTCGGAGTACGCGTTGTCGTGCACGATGATGATGTCGTTCGCCCGGGCCACCGCGACTGCGCGCTCGAACAGGTCGTCCTCCACCACTGCGCCTGTCGGGTTGTTCGGGTAGTTCAGGTACATGATGCGCGCGCGCTTCAGCACGTCGGCGGGGATGGCATCGAAGTCGGGCTGGAAGCCCAGCCCGGGAACCAGCGGCATCGGCACCGGCTCGGCGCCCACCAGCAGCGGGCCCATCGTGTACACCGGGTACCCGGGGTCGCTGGCCAGCGCCACGTCACCCGGGTCGAGCAGGGCCAGGTTCAGGTTTGCGATGGCCTCTTTCGCGCCCAGCGCCGGCAGGATCTCCGAGTCGGGGTCGAGCGACACGCCGAAGCGGCGGTCGTAGAAGCCTGCCACCGATGTGCGGAACGACTCACGCCCACGGTTCGACGGGTACTGGTGCGTGCCGGGGTCCGACACCGCGTCCGCCATCCGGCGCACCACGAGTTCCGGCGTGGGGGTGTCCGGGTCGCCGATGCCAAGCGAGATGATGTCCACGCCCTCGGCCCGCTTGGCGGCGATCTTGCGCTCGATCTCCGCGAACAGGTACGGGGGAAGCAGGCCAAGGCGCTTCGCGCCGACGGGACGGGTGCTCACATGGACTCCAGTCGTGACATCAGGGCCGGGGAGAACCGGCCGGAATAGATCGGATCTGCGGGACCTGTCATGGTCACCGCCAGGTCATCGGCGACATCGATGATGAGGTCGCCCCCCGCCAGGTGCACGGTGACGGGACTCTCGAGGCCATCAAGCCGCACACCGGCGACCGCTGCCGCGCACGCGCCGGTGCCGCACGCCATGGTGACCCCCGCACCGCGCTCCCACACCCGCATGGTGATCTCACCCGGACCATCCCGGCGGATGAATTCGACGTTCGTGCGGTCCGGGAACCGCGGGGAGTTCTCGACCAGGGGGCCCACGGTCGCCACCACGGCGTCGGGGTCGTCGTGGCGGATCACCGCGTGCGGGTTGCCCATCGACACCTCGGCAAGCGCGAACTCGCCCGCTTCGGTGGAAAGCGGCTCCTCCCCCTCGCCCGCCGGGAACACGGCGCGGCCCATCTCCACCGCCACAACCGAGCCGTCCACCTGCACGCGCACCTCGCCCGCACCGGTGAGCACCCGCCCGTCGGCGGGAAGCAGGCTGTTCAGGGCCAGGTAGCGCGAGACCATGCGAATGCCGTTACCGCAGTTCTCGGCCATGCTGCCGTCCGGGTTCCACACGCGCATCTCGGGCAGGGATCCTGAGGTGACCACCTCGAGGATGCCGTCCGCGCCCACGCCGAAGTTCGGGTCGCACACCTGCACGGCCCGGCCGGGCGTGATGGCAAAAGGCCAGTGGGCCGATTCGGTCACCACATAGTGGTTGCCGAGACCCTGCCACTTCTCGAATGGGATTCCGTCGTACACGAGGCGGCAGGCTATCCCACGCCCTCGAGGCAGCGCCGCCACAGGGCCAGCACCTCGGGCACCCCGTCGGCCGCCGGACGGTCGCCGAGGTCGATCACCGCGTCGGGGGCCATCCTGCGCATCCACGTCCGCTGCATGCGCGCCAGGCGCCGCGTGCGGGCCGCGAGGGCCTCCGGCAGGGCATCCGGGGACATCTCGCCGTCCTGCAGCGCGCGCACCTCCCGCATGCCGATCACCTGCTGGGGTCCACGGGCGAGGCCGGCATGCACGGCTGCCGCCTCCAGTTCCCCCACCAGTCCATCATCGAGCTCACGCTGCACCCGCTGTGCGATGAGCGACGCCAGGACTTCCCGTGGCCGGTCAAGCCCCACCACCAGGGTGGGATGCCGCGGCGGAGCGCTCCAGATGTCGCCGGGAGCCCCGGCGTCCCCGGTGGCGGCGCGCTCCAGCGCCCGCACCAGCCTGCGGGGGTTCGCGGTGTCCACGGCATCGACCGCCGCTGGATCGAGGCGCGCCAGCTCGGCACGCGCGCGCGGCGGATCGGCCCCCAGCGCCTCTGCCCACGCGCGCACATCCTCCGGCGGGGCGGGACGCATCTGCAGGTCGCACAGCGCCGCCCGCACGTAGAGGCCAGTGCCCCCGGCCACGATAGGCAGGCGCCCGGCGTCGAGTAGGGCGTCAATCACGGCGTGGGAGGACTCGGCGAACTCGCCCGCCGTGGAGTCCTCATGCAACTCGAGGTCACGCACGAGGTGATACCGCACCTGCGCCATCTCGGCGTCGTCAGGCGCGTCGCTGGCGATCTCCAGGCCCCTGTACCTCTGGAAGGGGTCTGCCACCACCACCTCGCCGCCCAGCGCCAGCGCGAGGGCGTGGGCCACGGTGCTCTTGCCTGTGGCGGTGGGCCCGAAGAGGGCCAGCACCTGCGGGCGGTCGCTCAGGCGGCGCCCGCGGGCTGGGCGACGGCCGCGAGGGTGCCGGCCAGCGTGGTGGAGGTTGATGCCTCGATCGCCACCGGCACGATCGACCCAGGTGTCGCGTCGCCGCTGAAGTTCACGGTCACGTTGTGCCCCGTGCGGCCGCTCATGCGCGAATCGTCCGTGCGCGACACGCCCTCCACCAGCACGGGGGCCACCGAGCCCACGTGGCGTGCAAGTCGCCCGCGGGCGGTCTGCTGCACCACCTCGATGAGGGCCGCGATGCGCTCCGACTTGACCTCGGGGGCCACGTCGTCATCCATGCTCTCCCCCGCCTCGGTGCCGGGCCGGGGCGAGTACACGAAGGTGTACGCGCCGTCGTAGCCCACCGTCTGCACCAGCGACAGCGTGTCGGCGAAGTCCTCATCCGTCTCGCCCGGGAACCCCACGATCAGGTCCGTGGTCAGCGCGATGTCCGGCACGGCGTCACGGATGCGATCGACCAGCGCCAGGTAGCGGTCACGGTCGTACGTGCGGCGCATCGCCTTGAGCACGCGGGTCGATCCCGACTGCGCCGGAAGGTGGATGTGCGGGCACACCTCCGCCACATCGCGGTGCACGGCGATGACGTCGTCACGGATGTCCTTCGGATGCGGGCTGGTGTACCTGACCCTCTCGATACCGGGTACCGCGGCGACCTGGGCGAGCAGGTCGGCGAAGCTGGCGCGCGAGGACGCCGGGAGGTCGCGCCCGTACGAGTTCACGTTCTGCCCGAGCAGCGTGACCTCCACCACTCCGTCCGCCGCCTGGCGGTGCACCTCGTCGAGCACGCCCTCCACGGGGCGACTGCTCTCGCGACCGCGCACCGAGGGCACGATGCAGTACGAGCACACGCAGTTGCAGCCCACGGAGATCTGCACCCAGGCCTGGTGGGGCCTTTCGCGCAGCGACGGCAGGTCGCCGCTGAAGCGGCCGTCGAACGTGAAGGCCCCGACCGCCTGGATGCGCTCGCGCGCAAGCAACTCACCCAGGCGGTTGACCTCCCCGGGCCCGAACGCGATGTCGACGAACGGGAAGTCCCGGAACACGGACTCCTTCTGGCTCTGGGCCCAGCACCCACCCACCGCCACCACCACGTCGGGCCGCTCGCGCTTGATGCGCTTGGCCTCACCGAGGTTGCCCATGAACCGCTCATCGGCCGATCCCCGGATGGTGCAGGTGTTGAACAGGATGAGGTCGGCGCCGTCCCGATCCGGCGCCTCCTCATACCCGAGGGATCCCAGAAGACCGTGCATGCGCTCGGAGTCATGCGCGTTCATCTGGCACCCGAAGGTGGTCAGGTGATAGCGAGGCATCGCGTGGATGCTAGCCCCTATGCGGCCTGTGCCTCAGCCCCCTCGTCAACTGCCGGAACAGCCTCCAGCACCTCTCCGGTGGCCGGGTCGACCTGAAGGTCCTCGACCGGGTTGATGCCCGCGGCGTCGCGGATACGGCGCTCGATCTCGTCGGCGATGTCGGTGTGCTCGATGAGGAAGGCACGGGAGGCGTTGCGCCCCTGGCCCAGGCGGTCGTCACCGAACGAGAAGTACGACCCGCTCTTCGTGACGATGTCGTACTCGATGCCCAGGTCGAGCAGCGAGCCCTCGCGGGACACGCCCTCGCCGTAGAGGATGTCGAACTCGGCCTGCCGGAACGGCGGGGCCACCTTGTTCTTCACCACCTTGACGCGGGCGCGGCTGCCGATGACCTCGGCACCTTCCTTGAGGTTCTCGATGCGGCGCACGTCGAGCCGCACGGAGGAATAGAACTTGAGGGCTCGACCGCCCGGGGTGGTCTCGGGCGAGCCGAACATGACCCCGATCTTCTCGCGCAGCTGGTTGGTGAATACGCAGATCGTGCCCGCGCGGTTCAGGGTGCCGGCGAGCTTGCGGAGGGCCTGTGACATCAGGCGGGCCTGCAGGCCCACGTGGGTGTCCCCCATCTCGCCCTCGATCTCGGCCTTCGGCACAAGGGCCGCCACCGAGTCGATGGCGACGATGTCGAGCGACCCCGACCTCACGAGAAGGTCGGCGATCTCGAGCCCCTGCTCACCGTGGTCGGGCTGGGACACCAGGAGCTCGTCGGTGTTCACGCCGATGCGGCGGGCGTACGCGGGGTCGAGCGAGTGCTCGGCGTCGATGAACGCCGCGAGTCCGCCGCGCTTCTGGGCCTGGGCCATCACGTGGTACAGCAGCGTCGTCTTGCCGGATGCCTCCGGTCCGAAGATCTCCACGATGCGGCCGCGGGGCAGGCCGCCGATTCCCAGCGCGATGTCCAGGGGCAGCGCGCCCGTGGGTACGTAGTCGATGTCGGCGAGGGGCATGTCCCCCATGCGCATGATCGCGCCCTTGCCGAACTGCTTCTCGATCTGTGCGACCGCCGAACCAAGCGCCTCGGACTTCTCCACCGTCTCCCCCTGTGCGCCGCTCGGCGCGGCCGTCGATTCCCGTGTTACCCGGACGGATTGTAGGTCGGCGTCCGGCGTGATGGAACACATGTTCGCACCTGCCTCGGACGTTCCTTCCCACGCGACGGTATTCCGCCCCGGCGCACGAGTTCGCCATGCACGCGTCAACTCACGCGCGCCAGAAGATCAGCCCCCGAGCGCCTCGCGAAGCAGATGCAGGGCGATCGTCGACGAGCGCATGCGAATGCGCTCGCGGTCACCGTGCAGGTGCAGTTCGCGCACCGTCGTTCCCGCTGGTCCGCGCACGGCCACGAACACCAGACCCACAGGCTTGGCATCGGTACCGCCCCCCGGCCCCGCGATGCCCGTGACGGCCACCGACCAGTCGCAGCCGAGGCGCTCGCACGCCCCTTCGGCCATCGCCTCTGCCACCGGGGCCGACACCGCCCCGTGGTCGCGGAGCAGATCAGGTGACACACCGAGGGCCGCCTGCTTCACGGCGTCCGAGTACGACACCACCCCCCCGACGTACCAGGCGCTCGAGCCGGGTACCGACGTGAGCCTCTCGCCGATCATGCCGCCGGTGCACGACTCGGCCGTGGCGAGGTGCTGGTCGCGCGCCGCGAGCAGCCGACCCACCACCTGCTCCACGCCCGACCCGTCGGTGGAGAAGATCGAACCGGGGAAGGCCTCGCCCAGCCCGGAGATGAAGGCATCGGCGACGGCCCCGGGGGGCCTCACCGTCACCTCCAGCTCGCCCGGTCGGGCGCACACGCCCACCACGAGCCCCGCTGCCTCCGGATCAAGGGCGCGCACGGCGTCCATGAACTCCGACTCCACCACACCCGACATGCGCAGCTCGAGGGGCGCGCCCCCCGACTGCCCGCGCACGATGTCGGCGACCGCAGGAACCCCGAGGGCGGCATCCCACGACGCGGTGCACTCCCACGGCGGCCCGGGCAGCACCACCACGACGGCCCCGTCGTGTGGCACCACCGCACCCGGCGCGGTGCCGGCCGGGGGAAGCACGATGGAACCCTCGGGCACCGTGGCCTGCTTGCGCGCCCCCGCCTGGCGGGTCTCGGCCGATGCCCGCGCCGGCACCGACGTCAGAGCCCGGTTCACCTGGGCCAGCGCGTGGTCATCGAGGACCATGCCACGGCCGGTCGCCGCCGCCACCGCCTCCATGGTGCGGTCGTCGTGGGTGGGTCCGAGGCCCCCTGTCGTCACGACCAGGTCGACCCCGCTGGCAAGTGCCTCGCCGACGGCCGTGATGATCTCTTCCAGCCCGTCACCCACGACCGTGGTACGTACCACCGAGACCCCGGCGGCAGTCAGCGACTTCGCCACGAAGGCGCCGTTCTCGTCGCGCACCCTGCCCTCCAGCACCTCCGTGCCGGTAACCACAAGGGCGGCGCGCACGCGTCAGCCGCCCGGGAGCCGCTCGGCGCCGGCCGCCGTGATGAGGAACGTGCCGGTGCCGCCCGTGATCTCGAGTGGCTCGCCACCCACCGTGATGGCGATGGCGCTCGGGGTACCGATGCGCACCCAGGCGGCCTCGGCGAACGAGAAGGTGCGGGATGCCCCCGGCACCAGCACACCGCTGTACACCGTGGCGCCTGTCTCCGATCCGTTCCTCACCTCGAGGTAGCTGCCGCGGTTGCCCCGGCCGGTGAACACCAGGTCGACGGCCGGCCTTGGCGCGGTCGCGGTGGTACTCACGGTGGTCGTGGGCACGCCCGGCACTGGCTGGGTCGGGGTGCTGCTGGACCCACCGAGGCCGAGCCACGCCAGCAGGGCGATGCCTGTGACCCCTCCGATCGCCAGCCACAGCAGCTGGGCCTCGCGCCGGCGAGGCCTGCCGGCTACGCGCTCGCGCGCACGCCTGAGGCCCTCGGGAGACATACCACCCCCGAACTCCCCGAAGCGGGAGTCGTACTCGTCGAGCGCCAGCTGGGGATCGAGCCCAAGGTACGAGGTGTACGCGCGCAGGAATCCGCGCACGTACGACGGGTCCGGGAGCAGGTCGAACTGCTCGTCCTCCATGGCCTTGAGGTACCGCGAGCGGATGCGCGTCGCGGCTTCGGCCGTGGGGTAGTCGATGCCCTGCTTGACGCGGGCTTCGCGGAGGCTGTTACCGATCTCGTACGTCGGGCGAAAGTATCACCACTGGGAACGGCCGACCCGGGTGTTTTCCCCCAGTGCGGGAAAACCGCGTTGCGGCTAGTCGTCCCCTGAAACGTCGGCGTCGACGGCCGCGATGCCCAGCACCCGGGCGATGTCACCCTCGCCGATCAGCACCGTGCGCGGCTTCGAACCCTCATGACCGGAGATCACGCCCAGGCGCTCGAGCGAATCGACCAGTCGTCCCGCACGGGCGTAGCCCACGCCCAGGCGGCGCTGCAGCAGCGACACCGAGGCGGTGCCCTGCTGCACCACGGTCTCCACGGCCTTCCGCAGCATCTCGTCGCCGCCGGGGTCGACCTCGGGCTCGTCCTGCTCGGGCCTCTCCATGAGGTCCTCGCGGATCTCGGGCCGGCCCTGCTTCCGCCAGTGGTCGGTGATCGCGAGGATCTCCTCTTCCGACACGTAGGCGCCCTGCAGGCGCTGGAGGCGCGATGTGCCCACCGGACGGAACAGCATGTCGCCGTTGCCCAGCAGGCTCTCCGCACCGCCGGAATCGAGCACCACGCGGGAGTCGACCTGCGACGACACCGCGAAGGCGATGCGCGATGGCACGTTCGCCTTGATCATGCCGGTGATCACATCCACCGACGGCCGCTGCGTGGCAAGGAGCAGGTGGATTCCCACCGCGCGCGCCTTCTGCGCGATGCGGATGATGGCGTCCTCGACCTCGCCCGGCGCCACCATCATCAGGTCAGCCAGCTCGTCGATGACCACCAAGATGTGCGGGATCTCGCTGAGGCCCTGCTGGCGGCGTATGCCGTTCCAGTCCTTCAGGTTCCTGGCCCGCGCCGCGCCCATGATCTCGTAGCGCGACTCCATCTCGCGCACGATGTTCGCCAGCACCGCCGTGGCGTTCTTCATGTTCGTGACCACGGGCGTGAGCAGGTGCGGGATGCCCTCGTAGTGATTCAGCTCGACCTTCTTCGGGTCGACCATCACCAGGCGGAGCTCGTCGGGCGTCGCGCGCAGCAGGATCGACGCCAGCAGGCCGTTGAGGCACACGCTCTTGCCGGTTCCGGTGGATCCGGCGATGAGTAGATGCGGCATGCGCGCCACGTCGAGGTACACGGCCTTGCCACCGATGTCGAGGCCGAGCCATGCAGCCAGGGGCCCGGTGTCGTCGGGGAAGTCCCTCCACACGTCGCCCAGGGTCACCATGCTGGCGTCGGGGTTCGGAACCTCGACTCCCACCGCCTGCTTGCCGGGGATCGGCGCCAGTATTCGCAGCTCGTCGGTGGCCGCCAGGGCGTACGCAAGGTCGTCCCGGAGGTTCGACACCTTCGACACCTTGGTGCCCGGGGCCAGCCGCAGCTCGTAGCGGGTCACACGCGGGCCAGACACCGCGTTCACCATCTCGGCGGCCACGCCGAACTCGGCCAGGGCCTCCACAAGGCGGCGCGAGGTCTCGCGCACCTGCCCGGCGGGCATCTTCGACACACCCGCCGACTTCTTCAGGGTCTTCTTCGGGGGCCGCTTCCATCCACCCCTGGGGGCGTTGCCCGGCGCGCCGTGGACGTCCTCCTCGGCGGCGGGCGCGGGCGGCGCCACCGCCGCGGATGGCACCTCGACCGGCGTGAACGGGTCGTCGTCGGGCCCGGGCGTCGCGGAATCGTCCGGCTCGTCGTCGAGCGGGTCGTCCAGAACGTCGTGCGCGTCGCCGTCACCGAAGGGCATCGGCTCGTCGTCGTCGACATCCAGCGGCACGACCCCACCGGCCAGGGCCGGGCTCGGCGGCAGGTGGTCCTGCTCGTCGAAGATGTCCGGGAAGCTGTCGGCGCCATCCACCGGGTGATCATCCGACTCGCGCCGGGTCGTTGGCGCGGCGACCGTGCGCGCGATCGCCTTGGCCTCCTCACCCG
>CAMCDF010000021.1 GCA_945873475.1 Bifidobacterium breve
CGACCCGCGGGTGGTGCTGCGGGGCCTCATCGACCTGCTCGGCGAGCCGGATGACGCGGCGCGTACGCGGCGTGAGACCGTGGCGGTCGCGAACGAGGTGGCGCGGGCGGGCGCCCATGCCGAGCTGCTGGCGCGCAGCGATGGGGCAGGGGTCATCAGCCCGGCCGTGCTGTCCGGTGCGATTGGCGACGGCGTGGCCGCGGCCGACCTGGTGATCGACGAGGGCATCACGTCCACCCGCGACCTGCGCGTGGCGCTTGGCGCCCGCGACCTGGGGTCGTGCATGTGGCACCGGGGCAGCGCGCTGGGATGGGGCCTGCCCGCGGCCGTCGGTGCATCCATCGCCGACCCCACGCGCCGTGTGGTGTGCACGCAGGGGGATGGATCCCTCATGTTCGGCGTGCATGCGCTGTGGACCGCCGCCCATGAGCGCTGCCGGGTTGCGTTGATCGTGGGCGATAACTCCGGCTACGAGATCCTGCGCGCCGGCATGGAGGGGCTCACGGGCGTGCAGCAGGGAGGGTGGCCGGGGCTCGCCGTGAACGATCCGCCCCTCGACATCGCAGGCATCTGCCGCGGGTTCGGGGCGCACGCCGAGGCCGTGGCCGACCCCGCCGACCTGCCGCGCGCGGTGGGCGACGTACTGGCCGGCGCCGCGGCCGGCCCCGCCGTGCTGGTGGCCCGTGTCGAGGGCCTCACGCCGCCCGTGGGCGGCCCGCTCGACGGCGCGCTCTAGGGCGCGGTGATCGCGCCCGAGGGCGCCAGGCGCGCGGCCGTGCGCCCGAAGTCGGCACGCGACAGCGCCGCGACGTCACCGATGCTCGTGCCGCCCGGGGAGGGCACGCCATCGCCCGACAGCTTCACCGGCGCGAGGCGACCCGACTCGAAGCGGCCGTCGGGCGCCAGCTTCACCTGAAGCACGCCGCTCTGCCCGGCGTACGACGACGTGCCGAACACCTTGTAGCCCAGGAAGTTGCCGAGGCTGTAGGCGATGAGGCGGCCCTTGCGGAACTCCATGCCGCGCATCACGTGCGGCCCGTGGCCCAGCACCAGGTCGGCACCGGCGTCCACCATGCCGCGGGCGAGGCGGCGGGTCTCACCCCGGGGCTCACCCAGATAGGTCTCGGCGCCCTGCGGCACGTTGCGGTACGACGTTCCCTCGGCGCCGCCGTGCACGCTGGCGATGACGATCGGTGCCATCCCGGCCGCCTTGCGCACCAGGCGTTGCGCGCCCGGGATGTCGAGCGAGTTCTGGCTCCATGCGTAGGGCGCCAGGGCCACCACGGCGACCTTCGTGCCCCCGGGCAGTGTCTGCACGGTGATCTCGCCCGGCCTGCCCGCGTGCAGGATTCCCACGGCGTCGAGCGCACGCACCGTGGAGCGGATGCCCGCGGATCCCCAGTCGTTCGAGTGGTTGTTCGCGGTGCTCATCACCGTGAACCCGGCGTTCTTGAGGTTGCGGGCGTACGACGGCGGGCTGGCGAACGCGTAGCAGCTGCCGCCGCTGCCGCTGCCGCACTTGGCGCTCGGGCCCGTGGCGAGGGCCTGCTCGAGGTTGCCGAACACCACGTCGCCCTTCAGCAGGGGCTTGACGCCGTTGAACAGCGTCGACCCACCGGCGGGGGGCAGCCCGAACTCAGGGGTGCCCATCACGGTGTCGCCCACGGCGGCCACCGACACGCTGCTGGTGCCCACGGCGGGCGTGGGGCTGGCCGCGGGCGGTGCGGCCTGCCGCTGCTGCGCCTGCCCGGCAGCCGACGTCGCCTCGGCATTCGCCGTGGTGACCGTGGGGTCTGATCCCGTGGCCGATGCGATCACGGCGATCACGCCGATGACGGCCACGCCGCAGATGGCCGCCAGGGCCCGGTTCTGCTTGACGCGCGTTGACGTGCGCCGGCGCCGGGGCGGGCGCGCAGGGCCGCGTCGGCCGGGCTGGCGTGGTGGCCGGGAAGACATCACGATCACGTTAGCCATCGGCAGCGCGCATCCTGCTGCTGACGGGTGCGCTGCTAGCTTACGGGGTGGATTAGTCCGGTTAGTCCATTCGGGGAGGTTCCATGGCCATCATCACCGTCGGCATGCACGAGGCCAAGACCCACTTCTCGCGGCTGGTGCGCCAGGCGCGTGAGGGTGATGAGGTCATCGTCGAGAACAACGGGTCACCCGTGGCGCGCATCGTCCCCTACGTGCAGGAACCACCGCGCCAGCGCCCACGCGGCTTCGCCCGGGGCACGATCTGGATCTCCGACGACTTCGATGCGCCGATCCCCGATTTCGAGGCGCTCGTCTATGGGGACGCAGGATGAGGCTCCTGCTCGACACGTCGCCATTCCTCTGGTGGGCGGCAGGGCACCCGGCCCTGGGCCCGCGGGCAACCGAGGCCATCGAGGACCCGGGCAACGAGGTGTTCGTGAGCGCGGTAACCGGCTGGGAGATCTCGATCAAGCGCACCATCGGCAAGCTGGGCCCCCTGGACGGGGCGGACGTCGCCCACGACGCGCGATCCGACGTGGAGTGGTGGATGGAGCAGGGTCTCTTCGAGGAGCTCCCGGTCGAGGTTCGCCATGGAGTGGATGCCGGTGAGTTGCCGCTGGTCCACCGGGACCCCTTCGACCGCCTCCTGGTGGCGCAGGCCCGGGCTGAGGGGATGATCCTCGTGACCGCAGACTCCGCCGTGCGCGCCTACGACGTACCCGTGATGGACGCCCGCGTCTGACGGCCGGCCAGGGGCGGTCAGAACAGGGCGGTCACCAGCGCGTCTGTGGCCTGATCACGCGTGACCCCCGGCGCGAGCTCGCGGATGCCGGCGGTGCGCGCTGCCAGATCGTCCGCGGCGTTCGGGGGCGCGCCCACCGCGCGGGCAAGCCGCGGGGCATCGAGCGCCATGGGCACGCCCACCTGCACGATGCCGCCGGCCCGGCGCCGCACCTGGGACAGGCCCAGCACCTTTCGACCGTCCACCACGACCTCCCAGGGCGAAAGCCCCCCGAAGCAGAGCCCCGCGGCCTCGCCCCGCGGCCATGCCCGGGCCTCGTCGGGTGGCACCGCACGGGCCCCGGCGATTCCCAGGCTCCCCAGCGCGCCAGCAACGGCCTCGCCCACCCACCTGTAGGCGGCCACCACGTCGGTGGGCAGCAGCGGATGGCCCGCGGGCAGGATGACGTCGATGGCGATGAGGTCGTCGTCCCACAGCACCGGGCCCCCGCCGGATGGGCGCGCGATCACCTCGAGCCCCTCGCGCGCAGCCGCTGCGACGTCCACATCTGCCATCTGCGCGCGCCCCACGGTGATTGCGGCGGGGGACACCGAGTGCACCACCAGGGCGGGGCACTCACCGCGGGCGAGCAGGTCGACCGACCGGCCCAGGGCACCTGCCACCGTGCACGTGGGCGGCCGCACCTGCCTCCAGGCGAGGGGCGGCACGGGCCCTGTGCCTACGAGAGGTAGGGCGCCACGCCCTCGCCCTGCTGGGCGGCGTCCATCACCATCTCGCTGATGGTCGGGTGCGCGTGGATGATCTCCCCGAGGTCCCGCATGGTGTAGCCGTCGCTGATTGCCACCCCGACCTCGTGGATCATCTCCACGGCGTGGGCGCCCATGATGGTGGCGCCCAGCAGCAGGTCGGTGTCGGCGTCGGCGATGAGCTGGGCGAAGCCGTCGGCCTCGCCCTCGCCCAGTGCCTTGCCCGAGCCGGCGAAGCGCGCCTGGCCCACCTTCACGGTGATGCCCTGCTCCTCGGCCGTGTCGCGGTTCAGCCCGACCGTGGCGATCTCGGGGTGGGTGTAGATGCACGACGGCACGACGGTGCGGTCCATCGGCACCATGTGCGGACCCAGGATGTTCTCGGCGGCGCGCGCCCCTTCGGCCGATGCCAGGTGGGCCAGTTGCAGGCCGCCGATGCAGTCGCCCACCGCCCATACGGCGGGGTTCGCCGTGCGCAGGAACTCGTCCACCACCACGTGGCCGCGGTCGTTCACCTCGACCCCGATGCCCTCCAGACCGATGCCGGCCGTCTGGGGCCTGCGGCCGATCGAGATGAGCATCTTCTCGGCGCTGATCTCGGTGCCGTCGTCCAGCCGCACCGATACGCCGGCGTCGGAGTACGAGGTGACCTCCTCGAGCCTGCGGCCCAGGTGGATCTGTGCGCCGTCCTTCTCGAGCGTCTTCTGGAACTGCTTCGCGGTGCGCTTGTCGATGCCGGCGAGGATGCGGTCGAGCATCTCGACCATCGTCACCTTCACGCCCAGGGGCTGGAACAGGCTGGCGAACTCGCAGCCGATCACGCCGGCACCCAGGATGATCATGCTCTCGGGAACCTCGGGCAGCACCAGCACGTCGTTCGACGTGAGCACGTCCGGGTGGTCCATGTCGATGCCCGGCAGGCCGGCGGGCTCGGTGCCGGTGGCCACGACCAGGTGGTCGTACTCGTAGCGGGTGCCGTCCACCACCACGGCGCCGCCGTCCACCACGCCCTCGCCCTTCACCACGGTCACGCCCTTGCGCTCGCAGGCGCCCTCCACGCCGCCACGCATCTTCAGCACGATGTCGTCCTTGCGCGCCATCATCGCGGCGAAGTCGTAGCCCACCTCTCCCACGAGGATTCCGAACTCCCTGGCCTCGCGGATCTTCCGCAGGAGGTCCGACGCCGCCAGCAGCGCCTTGGTGGGGATGCAGCCCCAGTTGAGGCAGGTTCCGCCCAGCTCGGCGCGCTCCACCAGCACCACCTGGGCGCCCATCTGCGCGGCGCGGAGGGCGGCCACGTCTCCGCCCGGCCCACCGCCGAGCACCACCACACGCGGGCCATCGCTCATCCGAACGTCATCTCCCTGCCCGCGAGGGCATCTTCAAGCACGCGCGCCTGCTCGAGCTGGTGGGTCTGCGGGTAGCCCTCGCTCACGGACGCGCGCGCGGGGCGACCGATGTACTCGAACGACTCAATGGGCAGCAGGCGCTCGATGCGGCGGGTCACGAACGACCACGCGCCCATGTTGCGCGGCTCCTCCTGCACCCACTGCACGGTCTCGAGGTTCGGGTAGCTCTCGAACAGGGCGAGGATCTCCTCGCGCGGGAACGGGTACAGCTGCTCGATGCGCCCGATGGCGAGCTCGGGGTGGTTCGCGCGGTCGGGGTGGCCGTCGATCTCGTGGAAGATCTTGCCGGTGCACAGCAGCAGGCGGGTCACCGCCGCGGGGTCGGTCACGCGCGGGTCGGGCAGCACGGGCTCGAAGCGGCCCTTGGTGAGGTCGTCGAGGCTGCTGGAGGCGGCCTTTGCGCGCAGCAGGCTCTTGGGCGTGAAGACCACGAGCGGGCGGATCTCGTCGAGCAGGCCCTGACGGCGCAGCAGGTGGAAGTAGTTCGCGGCCGTGGAGCAGTTGGCGATGCGCATGTTGCCCTCGGCGGCCAGGCGCAGGAAGCGCTCGGGGCGTCCCGATGAGTGCTCCGGTCCGTTGCCCTCGTAGCCGTGCGGCAGCAGCAGCGTGAGGCGCGAGCGCACGCCCCACTTGGCCTCGCCTGCCGAGAGGAACTGGTCGATCATGATCTGCGCGCCGTTGGCGAAGTCGCCGTACTGGGCCTCCCAGAGCACCAGCGTCTCGCGCGCGGTGGTGGAGTAGCCGTACTCGAAGCCCACGCAGGCGGCCTCCGACAGCGGGCTGTTGTGCAGCTCGAACGATGCCTTCGCGCGCAGCAGGTGCTGCATGGGCACGTAGACCTCGCCCTTGTGGGGCTCGTACGTGGAGCCGTCAGACGTGTGGTGCAGCTCGAGGTGGCGCTGCGTGAACGTGCCGCGGGCGACGTCCTGCCCGGTGAGGCGAATCGGAACGCCCTCGGTGAGCAGCGACCCGAAGGCCAGCGCCTCGGCGTGCGACCAGGTGATGCCCCCCTCCTCACCAAGCGCGGCGCGACGGCGGTCGAGCTGCGGCGTGAGCTTGGCGTGCACCGGGAAGCCATCAGGCGGAAGGTGCAGCTGCTCGTTGAGGCTGCGCAGGGTCGACGCGCTCACGCGGGTCTTCACCACCTGCGTCTTCGCCCGCCGGCGCTTGTCGCGCGAGCTCTCCTGGTCGGAGCCCTGCTCCAGGCCCGACTGCACGCGCTTGTGCGCCGATGACATGCGGTCCTCGGCAGCGGCCACCATCGCGGTGTAGTCGTCCTCGGTGATCACGCGATCGGCGATGAGCCGGTCGGCGAAGATGCGCGCCACCGTGGGGTGCTCCTTGATGGTGCGCGCCATCACCGGCTGGGTGTACGCGGGCTCGTCGAGCTCGTTGTGGCCCAGGCGCCGGTAGCCGATGAGGTCGATCAGCACGTCGTGGCCGAAGCGGTCGCGGAACTCCACGGCCAGGTTGACGGCCGCGATGCAGGCATCCACGTCGTCGGCGTTCACGTGCACGATGGGCATGTCGAAGCCCTTGGCCATGTCGCTCGCATAGCGGGTGGAGCGGCTGTCCTCGGGGTCGGTGGTGAAGCCCACCTGGTTGTTGACGATCACGTGGATCGTGCCGCCCGTTGAGTAGCCCACCAGGCCCTGCAGGTTGAGCGTCTCGGCCACCACGCCCTGGCCCGGGAAGGCCGCGTCGCCGTGCACCAGCAGCGCCACGGCGCGGTTGGGGTCGTGCTCGGCGATGGGGTTGGCGCGGATGGTCTGCTTGGCGCGCACACCGCCCTCGGCCACGGCGTTCACCTGCTCGAGGTGGCTGGGATTCGCGGCCAGCTGCACGTGCACCGAGCGGCCTGACCTCGCCTTGAAGGTGCCCTCTGCGCCCAGGTGGTACTTCACGTCCCCGGCGGCGGCGTACGGCTCGCCGTCAGCGTGCTCGTCGTCGTCCTCGTGCTCCATCTGGCCCTCGAACTCGGCCAGGATCGACTCGGGCGGGCGACCGACGGTGTGCATGATGCTGGCGAGGCGGCCGCGGTGGGCCATGCCGATGTGCACTTCCGGCACGCCGGCCTCCGCCAGGCGCTGCACGGCCTCGTCCATCATGGGGATCAGCGCGTCGCAGCCCTCGAGCGAGAAGGTCTTCTGGCCCAGGTACGTGCGCCGGAGGAACCGCTCGAACACCTCCACCGACACCAGGCGTTCGAGGGTGGCCCTGCGCTCGTCGCGCGGCAGCGGCGTGCGCACCTGCCCCGACTCGATGAACTCACGCAGCCACTGGCGCTGGTCGTGGTTGGAGATGTGCTCGATCTCGTAGGCGATCGTGCCGCAGTAGGTGTCCCTGAGGGCCGGGTAGGCCTCGGCGAAGGTGGCCCCGGGCACGGCCACGCCCAGCAGCGACGCCGGCACCAGCTTCATGTGCTCGGGCGTCAGGCCCACCCAGGCCGGCTCGAGCGACGGGTCTCCCGGGGGCGCGGAGCCCAGCGGGTCGAGGTGCGCGGCCAGGTGGCCGTAGGTGCGGAACGACCGCAGCAGCGACATCGCGCCGGCCAGGGCCTTGAGGGTGTCCTCGTCGGCGCTGGCGGACATGGCCGGGGCGGCGCCCTCGGGTGCGGCGGCCTGCGGCGTGAAGTCGAGCGGGGCGGCGGCGGGCAGCCCCAGCGCCTTGCGGATCTCGTCGTAGAAGCCCTCGTCGCCCGCCAGCAGTCCGGCGATGTCGCGCAGGAAGGCCCCGCTCTCTGCGCCCTGTATGACCCGGTGGTCGTAGGTGGAGGTGACCGTCATCACCTTCGACACGCCCCACACCTTGAGCAGGTCGTCGGGCACGCCCTCCATGCCGGGGGGCCAGGTGATGCCGCCCGTGGCGACGATCGTTCCCTGCCCGCTCATGAGGCGCGGCACCGATGCGTTGGTGCCGAAACCACCCGGGTTGGTCAGCGTCACCCCGGCGCCCTTGAGCTCGTCGGGGCTGATCTTGCCCACGCGCGAGCGCTGGATGAGGTCGTCGAACGCCGCCCGGAAGCCCTGGAACCCCAGCGCCCCGCAGTCGCGGATAACCGGTACCAGCAGCGATCGGCTGCCGTCCTTGCGCTCGACGTCCACGGCGATTCCGAGGTCGACGGTGTCGCGGGGCACCTTGTGGGGCTTGCCGTCCACACGGGCGAAGGCCGTCGCCATGCCGGGGGTCCTCTGCACGGCGCGCACGATCGCCCAGGCGATGATGTGCGTGAACGACAACTTGCCGCCACCGGCCACTGCGAGGGCCTCGTTCAGGCGCTTGCGCTCGGCATCGAGCATCTGCACCGAGATGGTGCGGAACGTGGTGGCCGTGGGGATGGACCTGCTCTCATCCATGTAGTCGGCCAGTGCGGCGGCGGGGCCGGTGAGCTTCACCAGTTCCTCGCCGGCGGGCGGGGCGGGGTCGGGCAGGCCACCGCCCGTGCCCGCGTTCTCGACGTCGGCGCGGCGGATGAGGCCCCCGGGGCCGGTGCCCGTGACGCCCGCGAGGTCGACGCCCTTCTCGAATGCCACGCGGCGCGCGATGGGCGATGCCGCCACGTCGCGCACGGGCGGAGGAGCCTGCGGGCCCGTGGCCGTCGCCGGCGCGGCGGCGGGCGCCGGGGCAGGGGCGCCTGCGGCGGGCGCGGCACCAGCGGCCACCTGGCCAAGCGGATTGGCCACCTCGAAGGTTTCGCCGTTCGGTACGGAGATCTCGGCCAGGGTGCCGGCGGCGGGGGAGGGCACCTCGAGGTCGACCTTGTCGGTCGAGACCTCCACGATGATCTCGTCCTGCGCCACGGCCTCGCCCACGGCCTTCTTCCACTCCACCACGGTGCCCTCGGTCACCGACTCCATGTCGGGCAACTGGATCGGTACGAGGGTTGCGGGTACATCGGGGGCCGGGGAGCCGTTGGACCCGGCGCCGCCCGGTGCCGCGGCAGCGGGGGCGCTGGCGCCACCCGAGGTGATCTCGCCCAGCAGTTGCCCTACCTCGACGGCCGCTCCGGGCCCTGCGGCGATCGTCGCGAGCACGCCGGTGGCCGGTGAGGGGATCTCCACGTCGACCTTGTCGGTGGTGACCTCCAGGAGGGTCTCGCCCTCGGTGACGGCGTCCCCGACGTTCTTGCGCCACTCGATCACGGTTCCCTCGGTCACGGACTCGCCGAGTACCGGAAGATGGATCTGAGTCGTCGCGCCAGTGGTCGTCACGTCGGCCTCCGAGATTACGCGCGTGGCGTGTCGGCGGCCCCGTTATCGGGCCCCTCGTGACGTCAGCGCCGACCGCGAAGACGAGCCCGACGCGCCCCCGGCATCACAACGTCATGCCGAGGGCGCGGTCGATCTCAGTTGTCGATGGCAGAGGGCGGCACGTTGGCGAACTTCGCGAACGAGGTCATCCTCCAGCTCCCCCTGATCCACGCGAAGGTGTAGAGAGCCGGCGTCACCGAGGTCGGGGCCGCATTCAGCCAGTTGTGCACGCGGCACGTGAGGGTGGGTGAGTCATAGTCGCCGTCACCCACCTTGATGCCCCACGGGGTGTAGGTGGGGTAGTTGGCCAGGTACTGCGCCTTGGTCGCGTGCGTGCCGTCGGCGCGGTAGATGATGAACGACCCGGCGAGGAACGCCGTGAGCTGTGCCGTGCGCCCGGGGTTCAGGTTGTTGAAGAAGCGCCCGATCAACTGCTGGCAGGTGAGCTCGGGGTTCGAGAGGGTCTTCGGGGCCGGCGCCGGCGCCTTCGCCGCCATGCCCTGGGTCGCGACGCCTCCGGCCACGACCGTGGCCGCGGCAAGCGTGAGCGCGAGGGTGCGTGTGCGCTTCATAAGTGTCTCCAGTCGGGAGGGGTTCCGTTGGATGATGCTACCGCCGCGCGAGACGATCCGATCGCGCGGGGCGTGCATCGCCGTGCACTGCTTCAGTTGCCACGCCGCTCAGCACCGCGGAACGAACCCCTGTCCAGGAGACATGCATGCCCCGCTTCCGTTCCTCCCTCATCGTCGCGGCCGCCGCCGGGCTTGCCGTGGCCGCGCTGCCCGTCGCGGCATCGTCCGCCCCCGGCTTCAGCGGCCGCGTCGCGGTGCCCAAGCCCGTCGCCGTGCCCCCGGCGCCCATCAACGCGTTCATGGCGCCCGCGGGCAAGTCGAACATCCACAACGACACCTTCATGAGCGACCTCTACCGATGGGCCGGGCCGCTCGGCAGGAACATGAACGTGGCGTCGAGGTCGGCCGGTGGCGAGTGCGCGAGCATCACCTTCAACGCCAAGGGCCAGATCGTGGCCATCTGCGTGCTGCCCTTCACGAGCGCCTTCCTCACGCTGATGGACCCGAACACCCTGCGCATCATCACGCAGGCAGAGCTTCCGGCCCCGCCCGACTACCCGCCGCCCGCGAGCACGGGCTCCGACGGCGGGTACACCGACCTGGCCGGCGGGTACTTCTACCTCGACAACAAGGGCCAGGCGGTGGTGTCCACCGCCACGCAGCACCTCATCACGTACCGGCCCGTGACCACGCGCGGCATCACCTTCTTCAAGATCGTCAACGACGTCGACCTGAGCAGCTTCATCGGCTCGACCTCCGACGTCATCCAGTCCGCGCTCCCGGACTCCCGCGGCAACATCTGGTTCGCCACCAAGCTGGGCGTGGTGGGCGTGGTCAATCCCAATCCGCCCGCCGGTCAGGCGAAGGTGCAGGTGACCAGGCTCACCGGCACCGTGCCCAACCCCCTCGCCGGCCAGAGCGGCCAGCCGGCCGTGCTGAGCGAGGCCATCGGGAACTCGTTCGCGATGGATGAGAGCGGGGGCGTCTACATCGTGAGCACGCAGGCCATGTACCGGTTCGCATCGGTCGCCGGTGCGCCCACGGTCACCTGGCGCACCACGTACTCCAACACCAACACGGTCAAGCCGGGGCAGAAGAGCGCGGGGTCGGGCACGACGCCCACCATCATCCCGGGCGGGCGGGTGGCCATCGCCGACAACGCAGACCCCGAGAACGTCGTGGTGTACGACAACGCGACCGGTGCCGAGGTGTGCAGGGTGCCCGTGTTCAAGGCCGGGGCGAGCGCCACCGAGAACTCGCTCATCTCGGTGGGGAACTCCCTCATCGTCGAGAACAACTACGGGTTCGCCAACCCCGCCACCGACGCCGGCAAGGTCGTTCCCGGCATGACGCGCGTCGACGTCTCGCCGGGCGGCACGTGCGCGACGAAGTGGACCAACACGAGCGTCGTCGTTCCCAGCGTGGTGTCGAAGGCCTCGTCGAAGACCGGGCTGATCTACACCTACAGCCACCGGAAGAGCACCCGTGGCTGGTACTGGACCGCCATCGACTTCCGCACCGGCAAGCAGGTCTACAGCCAGCTGGTCGGCAAGGGCCCCCGCTTCAACAACAGCTACGCGTCGCTGTACGTGGCGCCCAACGGGGACGGCTTCGTCGGGGTGCTCCCGGGGCTCGTCCGCGTGCGGGACGGCAGGTAGGAGACGGGCATCCATCGCGCTCCGGGGGGTGGTTCCCCCGGAGCGCGATGGAGCGGGCTCATCCCCCGGTCCAGCCGGTGCCGACCTTGGCGCCGGGTCCCAGGTTCCCCCAGCCCGGCGGCGGCATGCCGATCGGCTGCGGCGTGTTCGGCAGAGGCCGGAGCAGGGTCGCCTGGATCTCGTCGAGCTTCCGCTTCAGGCGCTGGAAGTTCCGCTCCTGCACCGCGTTGCGCGTGTAGCGCTTGAAGGCGAGGTTGGTGGTCTCCAGCGGATCGGTGCGCAGGTCGTACATCTCGTACTCGGGCGCCACCTGGTTGTTGATGTCGTAGTACCTGGCCAGCTTCCAGCGCGTCTCACGGATGCCGATGATGTGGTTGGGCGGTGGCACGAAGTTGTTCTGCGACGCCGCCTGGAAGTCGTCGTTCGTGAAGACGATGTAGTCCTGCACCGGCTTCGCCTTCGGGTTCCGGATGATGCGTGAGTAGTCCTTGCCGGGCCATGGCGAGGATGACCCCCGCACTCCCGCCGGCGCATTCACGAGGCTCGCCAGAGTCGGGAGCAGGTCCACGTGCGACACGAGGGCGTTGCTCGATTTCGGCTTCGGCCACGCGATCGGATTCGAGAAGATCAGCGGGATGTTGATGGTCGGCTCGTACATGTTGAACCACTTCTGGCGCTGACCACCCTGCGTGAGGCCCATCTCGCCGTGGTCGGCAGAGCGGATGACCAGGGTCTTGCCGAGAAGGCCGAACTGCGAGTTCGCGGGCGTGTTCGCGTCGTAGCCCACCGACCGCAGCGCCGCCAGCACGCTGGTGAGGTAGTTGTCCGACACCTTCACGAGGTTGGCGTAGAAGTTCAGGTAGTTGAGCTTCGCCTTGTTGCCTCGCAGGGGGCCCGTACCCGCGCCGACAAGCGCCTTGAAGATGGCCTGCGCCCTCGGCTTGGTGAGCAGGCGCTCGGCGACCGTCGCCGGCAATTCCATGTCGCCCTGCAGCCACTTGTTGCTGTAGCCGCCGGCCGCGTACCTGCGCGGGTAGGCCAGCACATCGTGCGGGTTCACCAGCGAGATGACCAGGCAGAACTTCTGCGGGCCGTTCGGGTTCGCGGCCTTGATGGCCGGCCAGTCCCTGATGAACTCGAGCACGCCCTCGCCGCCGACCTCGACCGGGCCACGCGAGGCCATGATGCGCCCATCATGGTCTGCGATGCCGCCGCCCATCTGGTTGATGGCCTGGTTGGCACCGGCATCGGGGCCGTTCCAGCGCCGCCATCCGTATGGCTCGAGCATGTCCACCGGGTCCGACCCGGTGATCGGCGACGGCGGGAAGTTGGTCGAGGAGCGAGGCTTCGACGGGTCCTGGCTCACCGTCGGCGGATTACCCGGATCGGTGGTCTGCGTGATCACCGGCGCCGTGGCCGGCGGGTACTTGCTGCAGTGCCACTTGCCCTTGTAGACGGTGTAGTAGCCAGCGGCCGCCATGACGCTTGCGATGTTCGGCAGCGTGTCGGCCGTCGGCAGGTCCACCTGCGGGTAGTTGGAGCCCCACAGGTCGTGCTCGAGCACGTACTTCACCCCGTGCTGGGCCGGGTAGTAGCCACTCATGATGGTGGAGCGGGCCGGTGAGCACGCACACGTGTTGGTGTAGGCGTTCCTGAACGTCAGGCCGTGCTTGGTGATCTGCGCCAGCCCGGGCAGGTTCTCCTGCAGCCAGCCCTCCGGCCAGATGGACTCGTGGTAGGTCTCCTGGTCGGTCAGGAAGATCACCACGTTCATGTCGCCGAAGTCGACTCCCGCTGCACCTGACGACCGCGCTGCCGCCGATGCGGCGCTGGTGGCCATGCCACCGAGATAGAGGGAACCGGCGGCTGCCGCGCCTGCCTGCAGGAAGCGCTTGCGCGAGATGCCGCTGGGCTTGTCGGGGGACTTCTCCGAGTCGGACATGGGGGCACCATACCCCTGTCGCGTCCGCAGACGAGGTCACCCCGGCGCCTGAGCCCGGGGTCAGTCCAGGTCGAGGGCAAGGTCGAGGGCGGGCGCCGAGTGGGTGAGCGCACCCACGCTCACGTAGTCGACCCCGCACGCCGCGGCACGTGCCACGCCGTCCAGGTCCATGCCGCCCGACCCCTCGGTCTCGGCGCGCCCGGCGCACAGCGTCACGGCCTCGCGCATGGTGGCCTCGTCCATGTTGTCGAGAAGAACGCGGTCGGCGCCGGCATCCAGCGCCAGGCGCACGCCGTCCAGGTCATCTGCCTCGACCTCCACCGGCACGCCCGGCAGCTCCGCCCGCGCCCTGGCCACGGCCGCCAGAAGGTCCACCCCGCCCATGGCCAGGTGGTTGTCCTTCACCAGCACCATGTCGTGCAGGCCCATGCGGTGGTTCACCCCGCCGCCCGCTGCCACGGCCTGCTTCTCGAGCGCCCTCCACCCGGGGGTGGTCTTGCGGGTGTCCAGCACCTTCGCGGGGCGCGCGGCGTCCACGTAGCGGGCGGTGAGCGTGGCGATGCCCGACAGGTGCGACATGCCGTTCAGCAGCGTGCGCTCGGCCGCCAGCACCGCACGGGCGGGGCCATCCACCCCCAGCACGCTCTCGCCGGGTGACAGCACGGCGCCGTCTGCGGCCTGCCAGGTTCCCGACACGCCCATCTGGCGGAGGACCTCCTCGCCGAAGGCGCGCCCCGCCAGCACTCCGCCCGACCGGGCCACCACGCGCCCTCGCGCCCGCGCGTCCTCGGGGATGGTGACCAGCGATGTCACGTCGCCCCGCTCGCCGAGGTCCTCGGCCAGGGCGGCGGCCACCAGGTCTGCCAGGTCCATCAGAGGGCCAGCATGCGGTCGAGGGCCAGGCGCGCCTCGGCCGCCATGTCCTCGTCCACGCTCACCACGTTCATCACCTCGCCTGCTGCCAGGTTCTCGAGGGTCCACGTCAGCTTGGGCAGGGTGATGCGGTTCATGGTGACGCAGGGGCAGAGGTCCTCCTTCAGGCAGAAGACCGTCTTGTCGGGGTGGTTGATGCGCAGGCGGTCGACCAGGTTCCAGTCGGTGCCGATGGCCACCGTCGACCCCGCAGGCAGCTCGTCGAGGCGCTTGATGATGTACTCGGTGCTGCCGTCCTCGTCGGCGGCCTCCACCACCGGCCGCGGGCACTCCGGGTGCACGATGACCGTGACGTCGGGGTGCGCCGCCCGGGCCTCCTCGATCTGGCGCACCGTGAAGCCGGTGTGCACGTTGCAGAAGCCCTTCCACAGCACGACCTCCGACGCCGCCAGGGCGTCCGGGGCGATTCCGCCCAGCTCGGCCTGGCGGGGGTCCCACACCACCGGGTCGGAGGGGTCCATGCCCAGCAGGCAGGCGGTGTTGCGGCCCAGGTGCTCGTCTGGGAAGAAGAACACCATGTCGCCCTGCTCGCGGGCCCATCGGAACGCCCGCTCGGCGTTGCCCGACGTGCACACCGCCCCGCCGTTGCGCCCAACGAACGCCTTCAGGTCGGCGCCCGAGTTCATGTAGGTGAGCGGCACGATGGTGCGGTCGGGGAAGGCCCCGGTGATCTGCTCCCAGGCGTCATTGACCGTGAAGATGTCGGCGCACTCGGCCAGATGGCAGCCCGCGCCCAGGTCGGGGAGGATCACCCGCTGGTGCGGCTGCGACAGGATGTCCGCGGCCTCGGCCATGAAGTACACGCCCAGGAACACCACCAGGTCGGCCCGGGTGGCCTCGGCGCCGCGGCGGGCGAGCAGGAACGAGTCGCCGGTGATGTCGGCGAACCGGATGACCTCATGCTTCTGGTAGTGGTGGCCCAGGATGACCAGGCGCTCGCCCAGGGCCTCCCTCGCCGCTGTCGCGCGGGCGATGAGCTCCGCTTCGGGAACCGTCTCCTCGGGCGCCGGGATGGCGCACGTCGGGGCGGTGCTGGTCACGCTGCCTCCGTGAGGTCGATCGACGGCATGGCCGCCGGGGTGTCGCCCGCCCAGCATGTACGGCGTGCCAGGGTGGGGTCGGAATCAGGGAAGTCGGAACGGAAGTGGGCGCCGCGACTCTCCTCGCGGGCTGCTGCGGCTGCCACCACGAGGCGTGCCACCTCGAGCAGGCCCGCGCTCTCGGCGTCGGCCGGCATGGGCAGCGCGTCCAGGCGCCCGGCGGCATCGGCGAGCCCGTCGGCATCGCGCTCGAGCCCGCAGCCATCCCACATGATGCGCCCCACCATGTGGCGCACCGCGGCGCCATCGGCGTCGCCGGTCGCGAGCGGCAGGGGGTCCACCCTCGGACCGGGCATGGGGTCGCCACCACCCGCCGCCACGTCGTCGGCGGCACGGCGCCCCAGCACCGCGGCCTCCAGCAGTCCGTTCGAGGCAAGGCGGTTCGCGCCATGCAGGCCGGTGGACGCGCACTCACCCACGGCCCAGAGCCCGGGCACCGTGGTGCGGCCATCGAGGTCGGTGAGCACGCCGCCCATGGCGTAGTGCGCGGCCGGGGTCACCGGCACCGGGTCGGTCGCGAGGTCGATTCCCTGCGCGGCGCAGAGCGCGGCCACCTCGGGGAACCGTGCATGCACGCGGGCCGGATCGAGATGGGCGAGGCTCATCACCACGTCGCCACCGGTCTCGCGGGCCCGGCGGAACACCGCCCGCGCCACGACGTCGCGCGGCCCCAGGTCGCCCATGGGGTGCACGCCCGCCATCACGGGGTCGCCGTGGCGGTCGAACAGCATGCCCCCGGCGCCGCGCACGGCCTCGCTGATGAGCCCGAGGGGGCTGGGGCCCACGGCGAGGGCGGTGGGGTGGAACTGCACCATCTCGAGGTCGGCCAGGGCGGCGCCCGCGCGCCGGGCGAGGGCCGCACCGTCGGCGGTGGCTCCCAGCGGGTTTGTGGTGCGCGAGAAGAGGTGCCCGGACCCCCCTGTGGCCAGCACGACCGCTGATGCCCTCACCACCTCACCGGTGGCGAGGCGCACGCCCGTGACCCCGGCGTCGTCCACCAGGAGGTCGTCGACCCGGGTGTTCTCGAGCACCGTTACCGCGCCGTGCGCGATCACGTGCGACGCGAGCGCATCAACCACGTGGCGACCCGTGGCGTCGCCGCCGGCGTGGGCGACGCGGGGGAGGGAGTGCGCACCCTCGCGTGCGAGGGCGATTTCGCCGTGCGCACGGTCGAAGGCCACGCCCAGGTCGGCGAGTGCCGAGATGGTGCGGGGGGCGTCGCCGCACACGGCTGCGACGGCATCGGGGGTGCAGCTGCCCGCGCCGGCCTCGATCGTGTCTGCCGCGTGGGCCTCCACCGAGTCGTCGGGGCCGATCGCGGCGGCGATTCCCCCCTGCGCCCACGACGTGCTGCCCTCACCGAGTCCGTGCTTGGTGACGAGCAGCACCGGGCGCCGTGAAGCGATGCGGAGCGCCGCGGACATGCCGGCGAGACCGGATCCGATGACCACGACAGCCGCTGGGGTGATTTTACGTCGAACTGACGTCATTTCACCGTTGATTTTACGTCAAGACGACGGATGCACAAGCCCGTGTGGGCCGTGCATCCCGCCGGCACCCCTAGACGAGTGCGGACTCCTCAACGCGGCGCACCCGACCGACAGCCGCCTGCAGGCGGTCCCAGGCGCGCTCCTCGGCAGCCAGGTAGTCGTCGGTGCTCGAGTACACGCCACAGTTGCGCGACACGGACAGGTAGTCCGACACGGCCCTCTCGCGCATGCGATCCAGCGCCGTCTGCGGGGCAGTCATCTCATCCGTGGTCGCGTTCATGTCGTCTCCTGGGCGTTGCCCGTTCGGGTTCGGGAAGTAAGGCAGAAGCTGGACAACGAAGCAAGGGGAACTGTCAAGGTTTGGTTCGTCCTTATTCCTCCCCTAATCCTTCGCGGGTGGGTCCTCCCGCGGCTCCCGCGGTCGATTACGCCGGCAGCGCTCGGAGCAGTAGCGAACCTGGTCCCAGTCGTCGGCCCACTTCCGCCGCCAGGCGAAGGGGCGCCCGCACGTGGCGCAGGTCTTCTCGGGCAGGTCGCCCTTTCGCCTCATGCGTCCCATGGGCTCAGCCCGCGATGCTTCCCGCGCGCGGGCCGGGCGGTGCCAGCAGTTCCCGGGCGATGTCGTCGCGGTCCCACAGAATGACCCCGGTGCTGGCGGCGAGCTCGAGGGCCGCCGGCGTGAACGTGCTGTTCGTGGCCACCATGGCCTCGGCCGTTCCGTAGTGCATCCTCGCCGCGGCGGCCTGCTGCACGGCCGCCACGCCCACCGGGCGACCCTGGCGCTTCGCCTGCACCACGATCTCGTCGACCGACCCGTGCCCCAGCACCAGGTCGGCGCCGAAGTCGCCCGTGACCCGCGTGTGGCGCACGCGCCAGCCCGCGGCACGGAAAAGGATCGCCAGCCAGTCCTCGAACTCCTCGCCCGTCATCTGGTCGGCTGCGGCAAGCCCCCGACGTCGCGCCAGGCCGTCGCGGCCGCGGCGCGACCAGCTGCCCAGGGCCAGCGCCAGCGTGACGGCGCCGCCCACGACGAGAGCCACCACCAGCGGTGCGAACAGCACGAGCACGAGCACCAGCGCCCCGCCGGCGACGAGCCAGGTGACGAGTTCGGTGCCGAGCCAGCGCGCGAGGCGTCCCACGTGGAGATGTTCGATTGCGCCCGCCCGTGCCCTGCCAGCCGTGCGTCTAGCGTTCCGCATGTGGAGGTCACCCGCATCCACGACGGGCTGTGGCGCTGGGCCGTGCACCGCGACGGCGTCGAGCTCGCGTCGGCGTACCTGGAGCATGGCGACACCATCCTGCTCGTCGACCCCGTGCTGCCGGCCGCCGGTGACGACCTCGATCGCTTTCGGCGTGCGATCGAGCGGGACATCGAGCGCCTGGGTGGGCCAGTGTGGGTACTCGCCACGCGTGACGATGACCCCCGCGACGCCCAGGGCCTGGTGGCAATGACGGGCGCGCGCGCGTGGGCACCGGGCAGCCCGGCCCCCGCGGGGCTGGAGTCGCTCGGCACGGGTCGCCCGGGGGAGTGCGCGCTCTGGTCGCCTGTGCACCGGGCGCTGATGCCCGGCAGGGCCCTGATCGCCGAGGACGGTGTGCTCGTGGGTGCTCCGGGCGTGGACGTCCAGGCGCTGCTCGCCCGCGCCCCTGCGGTGGTCATCCCCTCGCTGGGGCCGATGCCCGCCTAGGCAGCGCCTCGCGCAGGGGTACGGTTCGCATCGATGACAGACCACGCTCCCCTCATGGCCGAGATCGCCGCCCTTGCGGCGGCCC